>NZ_NUOW01000039.1:0-18949 GCF_002584635.1 Bacillus sp. AFS031507 | reverse complement strand
ACGATCTACAGGAATGCTATAGGGTGCTTTACTTCAATAGGAGTAAGGCATTTTCTTATTCAAGTAACAGAGCAGTATAGTTCAATAAGAAAACGACTTTTTAATTGAATAATTTGATAAGATTATCTCAAATAGGTTATTTGGAGGAAAAACTTTGGAACATCTACGAATTACTAAGAAAAAAGTATTGAAATGCCTTCTAACTGTTGGAGTAGTTGTTTTATTTTTTGTTATTTTTTATACACCTACTCTAAAAATGCCAATAAGTTGGGCAGGCGCTTGGGTGGGAATAGAAGCTGAACCCGGCTATATCCCTTTTGAGTATAGTAAGAGTTATATGACTACTTCTTCCTGCGGTAAGAGGTGCGATAAACTAAAATTACATTACATATCAAAAAAAGCTGAGCTTGTAATAACTGCTACAGATTATGTAAGTTGGTATAATGATCCCAAATGGGATAAAAAAAACAAAATTAAAGGAACAAAATATTTTTATAAAGAAAAAAACGGTAAGCAATACTTAGATTGGGAAGAAGAAAAAGAAGAGTTAGAATTAACTGTTGAATATAAAGGTGAAAGCAAATTAGCTAAATCAGAAATTGTAAAAATTGCAAATTCTATTAAAGCTGAGGGCAAGTTATTAAACTAACCGGTGCGTTAGTTCATTAGGTAATCTCATTTTAAAAGGGATATTAGAATAAACTTAGACCTAGTCCTGAGGTATTAACTGGATATACGTGTTAGATAAAAATAGATAAATAAATAAATTAAAAATTCCTGTTATCTAATAAGGTATAAGATAAAATAGGAAGATTTCATTAACAACATTAGAGTAGAAGAAGGAGAACATCATGAAAAAATTTGTCTTTTTATTTGCAATGATCATTATTATTGCAAGTTTAATAGTTTGGAATGGTAGTAGCAGTTCACCACAGAAAACTACTAATGAATTCTTACAAAGTATTCAAAAAGGGAAATGGAAAAGTGCATCTAATTATATTGAAAATCCAGATGCAAAAGAGTATTTCCTTGGGGAAACTCATCAAAAATATAATCGTATTTTATTTGAAAAAATGGCATATACAACAGGGGAAATACAAAAAGATTCAAAAAAAGCAACGATAGATTTAAAGATTACAACAATTGACACACGTAAAGCTCAAGATAAAGCATTTGAAAAAATAAAGAAGGAGATCTTAGAAAAAGATTCCAATGATGGTGATGGTTCCTATGTAGTTGATACGATACCTTATGTAATAAAAATCGCTAAAAATCCTTCAGCTAAAAAAGTGACGTTACCAGTGAAAATAAAATTAGTAAAAGTAGGAGATGCATGGAAAGTAGATTTAACTGAAGATTTTATGGATGCATTAACTGGTATATATGAACGCGACGGTGACGAATCTTTGATAATGGAGAGAATCAGTCCATCGAACTAAAGGATTGTATTTAAAAAAGTTCTTAACTAAAATATTTAGTAATTGTGCTAACGAAGCAGGTTAGCATACCTGTAGATTGTTAAATATCAGGTTTGAAAAAAATAGAGACCCTCAGTAAGATACGAGTANNCTTAAGGAGGAAGCCCTACTATGAATTTTAAAATGCAAGACAAACAAAATCAACTAATAGAATGAATTTCCGATAAAGATCTTATTGTTGCTGTGGATATCGCTCAACAACTACACGTTGCAAGAGCAGTTAACTTTCGTGGAATTGTAGTTGAAGACCCTCTTACATTTGAAAATAATGAGGAGGGGTTCGTTAACCTATTAAATTGGATTCAAGATTTAAAAAGATTAAAAAACTTATTGACCCGATGAGACATGGGAGGGAAAGCCTCCAGGGTCGGCGTGGAGATGTACATAATTTGGTGAAAAATGGAGTGGTAGCTTACTCCTTTATTTAACTATGCCTTCACGAAGCCAAAAATATCTGAACTCATTTCAATTATCCGTAAATCCCAATCCTGCGAATAAGTGAGCATTCAAGAGATATTCGTATCAAACTGAGGAGTTGAATAGGAAAAGTGTTAAAAATTGATTTTTCTATAATGGTTCCAACTACTATTATGTGACTTTAATGGTTGGATGATACGGTTCCTTTTTCACGCAACCATTCAGTTGCTTATACTTGACAAGCAACCATAGAGTTGCTTATACTCGATTTATGAATTGGGACAGAGATGCTATATTCAAAGCACTTGGCGACTCGACTCGGCGACTAATATTAGACGAACTTTCCGAACGCAACGAGCAGACAATGTATGAACTTACGGTACGTCTCATTACGAAGCACGACCTTTCCATTACGCGGCAGGCGATAGCTAAACATCTTTCTGTACTGGAAGATGCAGGGCTCGTAAAATCAAAACGAAAGGGAAAATATCGAGTAGTTATATTTAACAACGACCCACTTAAAAATTTGCTAAAGGGATGGATAGAGTAATTTATTTAAAAACTTCTGATGAGTGTAGGGGTTTTTCTGCTCGGAGAGCACCAACGTGGTAAATATCAAAGGAGGCAAAACATTATGAAAATCATTGTTACAAGTATATTCGTACAAGACCAAGACAAGGCACTGGAATTTTATTCAGAAAAGCTGGGATTTGTAAAAAAGCATGACGTTCCCATGGGAAAATTTAGGTGGATTACGCTTGTTTCTCCCGATGCTCATGACGGAACTGAGCTTTTACTCGAACCGAATGAGCATCCTGCCGCAAAGGAGTATCAAAAGAAGATATTTGCCGAGGGCATCCCAGCAACAATGTTTGGCGTTGCAGATATTCATAAAGAGTACAATCGATTATTGGATAACGGCGTGAAGTTTACTATGGAGCCGACAAAAATGGGCGAAATCACAATAGCTGTCTTCGACGATACATGCGGCAACCTTATTCAGATATTACAGCAGTAACTTTATGTAGAAATAGATGTAACCTAGTTCTAAACGACTTTATTGGAATGTTTTAAGTTGGGTGAAGTGTTTTTATCAACAACTAAACAACTTTATGTTAACCCTGTCCTAATTTTAGACGGGGTTATATTTGTTTAAGGTTTAAAGATAAATGACATTGTTCTCATTCTGCAAAAGAAATGTGCCATTGTGAATAAGTTCACTTAAACTAATGGGTGCAAGAGTTGATGATCCAGCTGCCATTTTGGGCGGCTTTTCTTATTGAGCTAATTGGCAGGTTAGTGGCAGAAATGCAAGACAAACAAAATCAACTAATAGAAAGTATTTCCGATAAACATCTTATTGTTGGTGTGGATATCGCTCAACAACACGTTACTAGAGCAGTTAACTTTCGTGGAATTGTAGTTGGAGACCCTATTAAATTTGAAAATAATGATGAGGGGTTCCTTATACTATTAAACTGGATTCAAGACTTAACAAGATTAAAACACTTAAATGCAGCAATAGTAGGTATGGAGTCTACAGGCCATTACTGGATTAACCTTTCAACAAGGTTATATAACCAAAACGTTGAGGTTATAACAGTCAATCCACACTTAGTAAAAAGGAATAAAGAGAATCGTGATAATACTCAATCTAAGAGTGATAAAAAAGATGCGCTTGTTATCGCGGATATGGTCAAAAACGGCCACTATTCCTTTATTCGTCCTTCATCAGAATCATTTGAGAAGCTTAGAGTTCTAATGTCTAATCGTGATGTGATTGTTAAACGTCTCGTAATGTCTATTAATCAATTAAATCGATGGGTAGATGTTGTCTTTCCAGAGCTGCGACAAGTGTTTAAAGATGTTTCGTGCAAAGGAGCCATCGCAACCCTCTGTTTGTTTCCAACTCCAGATCTACTTAGCAACTATGAGCCTTGTGATGAATAACACTGATTTTAAAGCGATCCATAACAATAATGTGAAGGTAAAAAAGATGAAGAAAATGAAATCAATCAGAAACTGATGGGAAAAATGTTTTATTTCTTATAATTGAGAGATCGCCTGTTGAGTTGACCATGTAGCACTGCTGAATGCCTGATAATTTGTAACCGCTGCTTGAAAATCCTTCTCACTTATAGCGGCAGTGGCATCATAAACAACAGCTGTTTGAAATCCATTCTCGATTAAGTCTCTCATATGCGATTCTACACAAATGTTTGATAGGACACCTGCCAAAATGACCTTTTCTTTCCTATGCTGACGTAATTGGTAAACTAGATCATTTGTCTGCGGACTAGCAATCTTATGGGCGGTCGAAATGACTGTTTGGTTAGCTAAAATGTATGGCTTAAGTGAAGGAACCCAGTCGGCTCCAACAGAAGTGTAGTCATCTTGTTTTTGAAATACTCGAAGCTTTATTAACATTTCTTGTTCAGCTCCGGTAAATTGCCAACTATAATCATGGGGATATATATAATGGGGTGATATAAAAAGTTGATATCCTTTATTCATGGCTGTACTTATTAGAATTTCAAGGTTACCTAGTGTGTTGTAATGCTCAATAATATTTTTTGTTAAATGGTATCCTTTACCCCCGGGGGACAGAAAGTCATTTTGTGGGTCAGTTATTACAATTGCTGTATTAGCGGGATTAGGTTTAAACATTTTTTTCCTCCAATTCACATAAATAAGAATCCTGTATTTTAATTCAACTTTTGTTCTTTGATGAATATATATTGAGGGATGCTTGGACACATTCTGTTTTTAATGGAGCTATGGTATTAATATGTATCCCTTCAAAGATCCATCCAGGTGTAACCTACAGTACGCAAATATATGCATAAGAAAGTGATATGCTTGTTCAACTAACGGGGCCAGTTTAGTTGAACAAAATTTAAATCAGTGGTTTAATTTATTGCAGAACATTCAAAAAATTGGGGGGCTTAATTTGGAAATGTGGATTAATAAAGGGTTTTCAATTTCTACAAATAAAGAGTATTTAGATTTAACATTAATACATACCTTCTTGAGTCAAGAAGCCTACTGGTCAAAGGGGATACCAAAGCAAATAGTAAAAAAGGCAATTGAAAATTCTCCGTTATGTTTTGGAGTTTATAAAGGTGAAGTAGGTAAAGACGTTATTGAACAAGTTGGTTTTGCAAGGGTAATTTCTGATTTAGCAACTTATGCCTATCTAAGTGATGTGTTTATATTGCCAGATTATCGGAAATTAGGGTTATCAAAATGGTTAATGGGTATTATCACAAACCATTCCGAATTACAGGGAGTTCGTAGATTTATGCTAGCTACAAATGATGCACATTCATTATATAACCAATACGGTTTTGAACAGATTGTTAATCCAGAACTATTTATGCAAAAGGTACTTAAAAATCCATATCAACAATAAAAACTCTTCTAACGATTGCAAGAGATCAAGATCCAGCTGCCATTAGCGGCTTTTCTTGTTTCACTAACGGAGCAGTTTAGTTTAATAACGCATTGTTATATTAGTGAATAATACAATGGTAAAACCCCGTTTTAATTAAACGGGGTTTTAATTTGGATAGTATAAAACCATACTTAATCGAGTTAATGTTTCTCCAGAATTATGATAAGTATGAGGTCTATCAGCCTTGAATCTAATAGAATCGCCTTTTTTCACTGTATATTCAACGTCATTTACTCGGACAGTTAATTCACCATCATAAATAGTTAAAAATTCCTCAGTTCCTTCCCTGTGTGAATCAGCACTTAGGAACCCACCTTTTTCAATCTCAACAGAATATACTTCAAAACGTCTATCATCTTCAAAGGGAAAGTATGGGTAAAGCCGATATTTCCCTTTATCCTCCACAAGAGTTTGAACCTCGCTCATTGAAATAACTTTTGTATCTGGCTGCGGATTATTGATTAAAGAAGTAAAAGAAATTTTTAATCCATTTGCTATTTTCCAGATAGTTGTAATAGTAGGACTGGATTCACCTCTTTCAATTTGACCAATCATTGTTTTACTTACACCAGTAACCTCTGCAACCTTTTCAAGGCTTAATTTTTTACTTTCTCTATATGCTTTTAAGTTTTTGGCAATGATTTGATTTATTTCTTCCATAAAAACACTCCTATAATTAATTATTTACAATATAACGTACATATCGTACAATATAAAGGAAATCGTTATATTGTCTATTTCGAACATTATAACATACAATCAAAGGAGGGTTCCATTTTGGCTTTATTATCATTTTTGTTATATGTCTTTGTTACTGCTTTTACCCCAGGTCCAAATAATATTATGGCAATGTTAGTTGCTAACAAATACGGATTAAAAAAGACAATTAGATTTTCGTTAGGAGTTGGTTCAGGTTTCTTTGTACTAATATTATTGTGTGCTTATTTTGGTCTTTTGCTTAAAAGCTTCATTCCAAAAGTTGAATTTATAATGACTATTCTAGGTGTAATCTATATGTTGTATCTGGCTATAAAAATTATTACAAGTAAGAATGATGGTAATCACACTGATGGGGACAAGAATAACAGTTTTTTAACAGGTATGCTTTTACAATTCATAAATCCGAAAGGTATTTTATATGGCATAACTACAATATCAACCTTTGTCCTTCCATATCACACTTCAAATGTCAGCTTAATATTCTATTCATTCTTTCTAGCTTTTGTTGGTTTTTTAGGTACTTACTCTTGGGGTGTGTTTGGTTCAATTTTCCGAAAGTTCTTATCAAAGTATAATACTCAGTTTAATATAGTTATGGCTTTATTATTGATGTTTAGTGCAATTTCGATACTTTTGGAATCGAGATAATGTAACGGGTGCGATGCTTTAAAAAGGCATCGCCTTTTTTTGATTTAATTAACAATGCAGAATGTGAAGTATGGCACTTAAAGTAACGGGTGCAAGAGTTTAAGATCAGTGGCTGCTTCAGCAGCTTTTTTTGCTTGTTCCACTATCGGGGTGCTTATGTTTAATAAGGCGTCGCTACGGCGACTTTTTTTCTTGTTCCACTAACGTAGCAAGTTACTTTAAGAATGATTATAATTGAATAAAGAACTTAACTCAGAGGTGTTGCTGTTTCTTAATTAAGGAGGTATATGATGAAGTTTTTTATAAAGTTAAATACTATTAGTGCCTTATACGCTATAGCGTTGTTTATAGCAATCGAACTCATAATAAATGTATCTCATATTAGTATGTTAACTGGCTGGGAATGGGATAATGTTTACATTGTAATTGCTGCTATTAATGTTATTGGACTTCTACTTTCGACAATTTTATTCATTTACTTAACAAAAAAATGGAATATTGGTAGGAAATACAGCTATTTGTCACTCCTTTTGTGGGTACCATATTTTATTCTTTTTTTCTCTTTTTTCCCTGTTGTTTTTCCTATTAATGTAGGAGTAACACTATTTCCGAGATTTAACCTTCTGATTTATGGGTCTGTCATTCTGTATCCAGTTTACATATTATTTATTAATCTATATGCTTCACCTCTAAGTACAGATTATGAGGAAATAAGGCATTAATATTGCAGGTCACTTTTTACAACTTATTCATCTCGCTTATTGAATTAGAGTGTGCTTTAGGTCGTAGCTGCGGCTCTTTTTCTTGTTCCACTAACGAGGCAGGTTAGCTGAAGAAGTAAGTGTATTTGGAAACTAAAAGGTTCTGTTTATCCAAATGTTATTTTTATGTAAATAAGCCAAAAATATATAAAGGTGAATAAAATCTTGTATATTTTCAACTTATTGAAAATATTCGACTTGATGCTAAAGTACCAGTTTATCATTCACATCTATACTTGAACTTAGGCTCTGTCTGAATATAAAAAGCATTTCTTACTTGTGCACTCCAATTTGCAAAGGCTGATCTCCATTCAGGAGTGTTAAAGAATTGATCAACAGTTTGAGTTTCAGAATGCCAAACAATAAATAGGTTGAGTGGGGCAATTCCTCCTGCCCAAATTCCATTATTTGCGTCAGTATCTTCTTCCCTTACTAATAATAAGGGTAGACCAAATTGAAAAGCCATTGAAGGTTCTACTTGTGAATAAACTGATCCTATCCAGAAAGGAGTGGATGGTGGAAGGGGTCCTGCATTGACGTCAACTGTTTGAATTTTAAATCGACGAAGGTTTACTGCCAACATTCCATAGCTTGATGAAACTAACCGACGAATATCAGTCAAAATGGATTCGGGATAACTTTCGCTTAAAGGTAATGTACGCGGAAAAAGTAAAGCACTCTCAATCTCTAAAATTAAACGGTCTAGAAACCGTTGTTGGTTGTCATTTAAATGAGTTGTCGTACTTAAAAATATGGGAATACGATAAGCACGGTCAATACACTCTTGGTGTGCCGATGATTGATATACTTTTTCTTCCTTTAAAAGTTCATTTTTAGAATTTCTTGAGAAATCTGTGTGTAATTCTCCTTTATATTTCATCACTTTCTCATCTCCTTTTTAATTAGTCTATGGAAAAGGATTAAGTGAGCTTGGACAAAACAACCGGATTTCTAAAATTAGGACTTTTTAAAAAAATTAATAATTTGGCCTAAATTCGAATTTCATTTTCGATTAGACCCTACAAACAGAACTATTCCTACTATCAAATCATACATAGATTAATTGTACAGGGGAAGATAGTTTACTGGAGTTTCCTAAAAATTAATTTTAGAAATTGTGAAATATTTCACTTAAACTACTATGAAAATAAACTTCTGTAACTTCTGCAAAATGGCAATACTGAAGAAGACGCAGCTCATTCAATTTTTTTTTAAAAGAGAGCGCCTGATCCAAGGATATTTCATTGACTATATTAATGAATTAGGAGGCTTCCGTTATTGTTACGGTATAACCCAAGTTTTCTAGTCTACGTACAGAATGCCGTATAATTGAAGTTTCTTTTTGTTTATCAAAATAATCTTCACCTAAATCAACGTACATTTCTTTTCGAGTTAAGAGATAATATGCAATTCTCAACATGGCGTGAGCGACAACAATTCCCGCTCGTTTTCTACCTTTTCGTGCGGCTGTACGCCTATACAGTACGCCTAGGTAGTTTTTTAGATGCTCCTACTGAATGAGCTTCTTCTGTTAATGCGGATTTTAAATATTTGTTTCCTTTTTTGGTTTTGGATGATTTTCTTTTACCTGCGCTTTCATTGTGTCCTGGTACTAATGCTGCCCAAGAACATAAATGTGAAGGACTTGGAAACTGTTTTTTAATATTTGTTCCGATTTCAGCTAGGATTTGCTCAGCCATCCGAGTGGCAATGCCAGGTATTGAATCTAGTCGTTCAATATCTTCTTGATAGGAACTTACTCTTTGGGCTACTTCTTGATCTAACATATCGATTTGTTCACTTAGGAAATCAATGTGCGTTAAAATAGTTTTTAACATTAATCGTTGATGAGGGTTTACATATCCTTTTAGAGCGATCTCAAGTTCATCTTTTTTCCTTTTTAATGAACGCTGAGCGAAGTTTGCTAGTTTCTCAGGATTATCTTCACCATCCGCACTCGCACGAAGCATATTCCTTGAAGAAACTCCCATAATATCAGAAACAACCGATCCTAGTTTAATATTCGCTCCTTCTAATACTTTTTGAATACGATTGTGTTGTCTGGCACGTTCTTCAATAATACTCCTTCGATAGCGAACAAGTTCGAGCAACTCACGTTGATTGCGATCTGGAATAAAACTGGCTTTGAGTAATCCATGACGAAGAAGTTGTGCTATCCACTCTGCATCTTTGACATCAGTTTTACGCCCTGGGAGTGCTTTCATATGTTGAGCATTTACCTCTAAAAACTCAATTCCTTCGGACTCAAGCAAATTAACAATAGGTTTCCAGTAAACACTTGTACTTTCCATTGCAACGTGGGTACAACCGTACTCCTTAATCCAATCAATTAGTTTTAATAAAAAAACTGTTTTAGTTGAAAACGTTTGGATCTCCTTTCCTTCTGGTGTCATAATACAGGCGGTAATACTGTCCTTATGGACATCCATACCACATGCTCGTTCAATGATTACATCCATTAAATTTATCCTTTCCACGGCTACTATTTATAGAGGCTGGTGCAACAACCAGAATAGGATTAATCTAATATGAGTGCTTCCCGTAAGGGAGCGACAGTCTGTGATGCACCGTGGTCGTTGGCGTCAGACTAACGGATGGGCTCTAACGCACCATAGTGTATCGACCTTCCTCTTCCAGCCGTAGAATCATTATTGACGCTTTTAAACAATTTTCATTCTCTGTGGTGCAGCGCTTGCGCTGCATGGATGACTAACGGGTGCAAGAGTTGAAGATTGGGGTTGCTACGGCAACTCTTGTTCCACTAACGGTGCAGTTTAGTTAAAGAAGTAAATTGACTCTTTAATGTAGCATTTGACCAAAAGTGCGAAGAAATTAAAAAAATAGACCTCACAGAGGTCAAGATGATTTATTTAGAAATTCTTTAATTTCATCAACAGAAATTCCTAAATTACGAGCTTCCAAAATGAGGTCAAACCAATCTTTGTCTAATTCTTTTTTGCCAGCAGTTGCAGTCATAATATTCCCCCTAAAATATGTACTATTTTAGGCAACTCAGCCATCTTAGTTTATAACCTTAGACCTGTAGCTTTGCGTCCCAATCTTTCAAATGGTTTGCTTTTTTCTAAAAATTGTTAATAATATGAAACAATTGTACTACAAACGTTCACTATATTGAACAAAATAAAATCGAAAAAATTCGACAATAAATAGGAAGTTATGTAGCACTTCGACGAAAATATGCAATAAAATAGAATGTGCTTGTTGAACTAACGGGTTCATTCCTTAAATAATGATCCGAACAGGGAGAAGTGTATGAAAGAAGTAATTATTTCTGAATTAGGCAAATTAGCGGGATTAAAGTTACAAAATGCTGGAAGAGCATCTAACCTTTTTTGGATGGGGTTCGGGGATATGATTCAAATAAACAGAAGAGGCAGAACCCAAGAAACACCAGAATATGCATTACATATTTAATGTTCGTGGAGAATTACCTTAGATAACACAATAGTTGTAGCTTCAAGAGAATTCTATTCTCTTAACTCGGAATGGGATGATGATACTGAGGATTTCGATTGGGATATTCAAGGTAAAAATAGATTAAATGAACATATTAAAACTTTTATGATTTATTTAAAAAAGGTCTATACTTTTTTCTCTTTTTCGCTTATACTGTACTATAACAAGATAAGTAAAAACGAACTGTATTAATAAAGGAGGAGATTTAAATGTTAATGAGTCCTGTTGAATTTTTCCGCAATTTGCCAAAAAAGGAATGTCCTGAATGCGGGCAGCATATGCAAGAGCAAGCAGAAAGTTATATGATGGATTGTGATCGTTGTTTATCCAAAAAAGAAGAGTAAAGTTTGTTAACTCTCCAGCTTTGCTGGGGAGTTAGAGTAAATAACATCAATAAACGCAAAGAAGGGATAGCTTAATGGCTATCCCTTAAATTATCTATCGACTCTCGTTAATTAAATAAATTTGTTGTCCGTTTTTAATAAGTGTCTTCGTCGCTTTTGTACGCCAAAATATCACCTGGCTGACAATCCAAAGTCTTACATATGCTTCTAATGTTGAAAAACGAACCGCTTTTGCTTTCCCATTTCAGAATGGAGAGATTAGCCATAGTAATTCCAACCCTCTCCGAAAGCGGCACCTCGTTAATAAAATTTTATCAAAAAATTAATCATTTTTTGGTTTTAATTCAAGGACGTTTTTTAATGGCTTTTGAAGTGCGTCCACAATGGCTGCGATGATACTTGTTGCCAAAATGCCCATTAGACTTAGTGATATTGGACCTGCTGGGTCGTCACCTGTAACTTTAGAAAGCACCTTTAAGCTTACTATCCCTAACACAATGAAGAAAATGACTGCAAAAGTACATTTCTTTAAAACCTTCAAAGATTTAAGGGATAACTCAGAGAAAGCATTGTTCCTTTCGATATAGGTTAATAGTTTAAATGCTTGATACAACACAACAAAAAACGTAATACAGAATCCGTATGCACATACTAAAAAGGGGATTAGGAAGTAAGCAGTATCTGGATGTACCCTTGCATCTCTAATGGCTATCTCAGGCAACCAAATACATAAAGCAAGCACTGCAATTCCAGCCAGTAAAATAATTACCTTTAAGAAAGTGGTTGAACCTCGTTTAACATTCATTTAAAGCACCTCACTGATTTAATTATAAAATGACTTTAACACACACTTTATCGTTTTTCAATAAACTAATATTGTTTTTTATTATATTATTATTGTTATTTATATATCCTACGAGTCAACCTTATAAGGGTTGCCATTTTTTTATTAATTAAAGGGGAGTGATTAATGGCATTACTGCTTTACTTTTTATGTCTGTAAGAAAAAATGATTTAAATATCCGTGGAGCTTTCATGCACATGGCAGCGGATGCATTAGTTTCACTTGGAGTAGAAATCGCAGGGTTTATATCCTTTGGACAGGATGGCAATGGCTTGACCCTCTAGTTAGTCTTCTAATTTCAATTGTCATTCTATTTGGTACCTGGGGGGTATTGAAGGAATCGATTAATTTGTCACTTGATGCCGTACCAGAGGGAATCGATACAGATAAAATTAAGGATTACTTAAGTGGTTTACCGACAATATTAGAAGTCCATGACCTGCATATATGGGGAATGAGCTCGACAGGGGTAGAATTCGCTTTTAACCGAGCTTTGTTACCTGTATCTAGCCTAAGAATTATAGATTTCATATTGGGGATTCTTAAAAGGAGAGAGAATTTCTTTAGTTGCCATTATTATTATGCCTATTCCTTTAATCTGAATTTTTGTATGGTAACAAGAGGATTTTAAGATTCTTTTCATTTTATTTCCCATAAAAGTTTCCTTTGACTAAAAAAATTTGTAAAATAGATTATATTTAGAAACTACTTCTTTGCTCCTTAATATAATTTATTTAACAAATGAGATTTTTTTACTCAAAAAGTTTCCTTGGTGCAACATATTTAGTGTATACCAATAATGAGGTGATGAAAAAATGAGTGAGGATGTAAAAGAACTGCCTATTTCGGTGGAAGAAGGTTGGAAAAATAAAAGAACACAATCGACTTTACCAGAAGTGTATAGAAGTGTTCGTATTCCAAAGACTGGTTCTTGGATAAAAAAATTCCTTGCTTTTGCAGGACCAGGTTACTTAGTGGCGGTCGGTTATATGGACCCAGGTAACTGGGCAACAGATATTGCAGGAGGATCCCTATTCGGATATACGTTACTTTCTGTTATATTATTGTCTAATTTGATGGCTATTCTACTACAAGCACTCGCTGGGAAGCTAGGGATCGTGACGGGAAGGGATTTAGCTCAAGCGTGCCGTGACCATTACAGTAAGCCAGTCGCAATGGGTTTGTGGATTTTATGTGAACTAGCGATAGCTGCTTGTGATTTAGCGGAAGTGATCGGTTCGGCAATTGCATTAAATCTTTTGTTTGGAATTCCGTTGATATATGGTGTTATTATTACGGCTTTAGATGTACTAGTGGTATTGCTGCTACAAAATAAAGGATTTCGCTTTATTGAAACGTTGGTTATTGTCTTAATTGTTACGATTGGAGGTTGTTTTGCAACTGAAATGTTCCTTTCTAAGCCTGATGTAGGAGGCATATTAAAAGGCTTTGTTCCAAGCACAGAGATTATTAGTAACCCAACGATGCTTTATATTGCCATTGGTATTTTAGGTGCAACAGTCATGCCACACAACTTGTACCTTCATTCATCAATCGTTCAGACTCGAAAGTATCAACAAACCAGTTTGGGAAAACGCCAGGCTATTAAATATGCCACATGGGATTCAACCATTGCACTGTTCTTTGCATTATTTATAAATGCTGCTATCTTGATCCTTTCCTCTGCCACATTCCATAAAGCAGGATTGACGGAAGTGGCAGATATTAATGATGCTTATCATTTACTTACTCCGATTCTAGGAACGACAATTGGAAGTATTTTATTTGGGGTTGCGTTGCTTGCTTCTGGTCAAAACTCAACATTAACAGGGACTTTGGCTGGTCAAATTGTCATGGAAGGATTTTTAAATATTCGCCTCCCAGGTTGGCTTAGAAGACTTATTACCCGATTAATTGCTATTGTCCCTGCTGTTATTGTAACTGGTCTTTATGGTGAAAGCGGAACGGCGCAACTTCTCATTTTGAGTCAGGTAATATTATCTTTACAACTTTCATTTGCCGTCGTGCCGCTTATTAAATTTACTAGCGATAAGAAAAAAATGGGTGAGTTCGTAAATCCACTTTGGCTTAAAATTCTTGCTTGGATTGTAGCAATCGTCATCATTTGTCTGAATGTATATTTACTGATTCGAACGTTTTTTGGTTAGTATATTGACCATTTTTAATTGAAAAAGAACTATGTAAATTATTTGACGGAACGGCAATCTCATAAAGGGGTTGCTTTTTTTTATTAAGAAATTTATTAAAAAAATGCAAACGGGGATTCTTTGAATTTATGGAGTAACTAAAAATAGAAAAGGGGTGTCTAATTAAAAAAGGGGAGGGATTCAAATGAAAAAATGGCTGGTAGCGTTTGTAGTTTTCATTGGACTTAATCTCATGGGCTGTTCAAATAGCGGGATGCTTGGAGATAAGCCTCCAAAAGCCTCGATTAAGATAGGGAATAAAATGTATAAAACGACATTAGGGAGTTATTGTTGGGATATAAGAGGAAGAGGTGCCTGCGTTGATACTGCTGGACCTAAAGTACTTTTAGAAGGAGAAAAACCGATTAAAATAAAACCTGGTGAAAAGATAACTTTCGTAATGAATTATAAACCAAATCCAAATGAATTTCATGTTATACAGATGACTGAGAACAAAGAAATTGAGGTCGAAGTAGAAAATAATCGTTTTACTGCTCCTACACAACAAGGGATTTATTATTATTCATATAGTGTATGGTGGATGGACAAAAAAGAAGTGAACGTATCTCACGGCGACGCTTCGTATGCCTTCGTTCTTGAAGTAAATTAGAAGTATGCGGTTTAATTTTTAAAATCATTTCCGACAAATCAGGAGATTGTCCTAATCATTTTTTGCTTTTAATCCTAATATGTTGCTAAATGGCATATGTTAGTATGTAAAGGAGGGATTTTTATGCCGCACTTCACAGACCATCATCATACAGGAGAAACGGTATCGGAAGCTGGTACCTATATTTGTGCTACTGGTGAAAAAAAGGAACTAAGTCAAGGGGAAACATTTCCTGAATGCCCTTCCACAGGAGACTCTACAACTTGGACCCATGCAAGCCATACTCATAGAACTGGAGAATCGGTAATGTAATCAGATCATTACATAGATGTAGATGGAGAACATGTTGTGCTCCAACAAGGAGAAAAGTTCCCAGCCTGCCCATCCACAGGTGAATCAGTCACCTGGACGAATGAACAATAAATATTTATTAAAAATGGAATAACAATTGGATATTTGGTCAAATAGAACAGCCCGTATCTTAGGGATGTTCTTTTTTTCTAAGGGTATTTTAATAGAATTGGTCCTTTTTTGATAATAAATCCATCACCTTCATTCTAAGCACTCCATAAATGTCAAAGCTTGTTTAACTTCTGAATTAAATAAAGAATGACTACAAAAAAGCAATTTACCGTTGCGATTGGTATTTTCTTCCAAGTATCATTTCCCGCTAGTAGTTACTGTAAAAGAATTAACGTAAATCATTGAAATGATTATAAATGCATATTTTCTGCACATTTTTGTATTAAGATATGTTTTATATTAACCAATAGGAGGATAACGATGAATCCAAGATTCAAAATACTTGTTGTTTTTTCACTAGTTGTTTCGTTATTTTTAGCTGCTTGTTCGAAGGATAATTCAATGGAAAATATGGACAACAATTCAAATACAAAACAAAAAAATACAAGCCATGAGGGGATGAATATGAATCACGGGAATATGACATCCACTCCCCAAAAAGACAACACAATCGTAGAGTTCTCCTTTCAAGGCAATCCTGAAGGTGGCAAACAAGTACCGTTAAACATTCAGGTGAAAAATAAAGTCGGTAAACCAATTAAGGATTTTGAGGTTGAACACGAAAAACTCATGCACTTAATTGTGGTTAGTGAAGATTTATCCAATTTTGATCATATTCATCCAGAGTATAAAGGGGACGGTTCGTTTACGGTCACTCCAAATTTCCCTTCTGGTGGGGAGTACAAGCTATTTGCCGATTTTGTCCCTAAAGGAGCAGACAAAAAAGTAAAAGCTTACGTTGTGACGGTAGCAGGAAACAAAGGGACAACTTCACAATTAACTGAAGATAAGGAACGAACAAAAGTGGTTGATGGCAAAGAGGTTACATTGAAGTTTGACCATCTGATGACAGGAATGGATTTGACAATGACCTTCACGATTAAAGATGCTAAAACGAAAAAGCCCATCACAAATTTACAACCATATTTAGGAGCAGTGGGGCACGTTGTAACCATAAGCAGTGTTACAGATACTTATTTACATGTTCATCCTTTGGACGAAAAGGCAAAAGGTCCTGAAGCGAAATTTATGACGAGTTTCCCTACTAGTGGTCTCTATAAAATTTGGGGACAATTCCAACAAAACGGAAAAGTATTTACTGTTCCATTCACTATAAATGTACCAAAATAACAAAGACCCTTTGGGGTCTTTTTGCTGCAAAGCATTGCAAGTGTCACATTTTTCTTTACTTTAACCTTCACTGGCCGCTATTCATTCTCAGAATTAGCGAGACCAATTCCGAATCCCCCAGTAGCCTTCTTGATATAATGATGCCTGAAATGGATGGATGGACAACGTGTGAAAAAATCCGTGAATTCTCAGATGTACCTATTATTATGTTGACAGCGCGAAATGCCGTGGAACAAGTAGTTAAAGGATTAAAAAAAGGGACAGATGATTATGTCTCCAAGCCTTTTAATGAAGAGGAATTACTTGCACGAATGTAGGCTTGTAATGCGAAGGACCAAAAATGATCAAGAGAAACCATTGGAATTTAAGGGAGTCACATTAGACGTAGCAGCTTATAATAGTTAAATACAAAAATCAGCAAATCCCAATGACACCGAAGGAAATTTCATTATTAAGTTTGTTTTTAAAAAATCCGAATAAAGTATTTTCAAGAGACCATTTAATCTCCTCTATATGGAGCATTAAATTAGAGATGGAAGACCGAACGATTGATTCCCATATCCGAAACATTGGGGGTACGCTGGTATTGGTTGAAATAATAGTATTAGTGACCGAGAAAAAATAAACACTTTATTTAAACGCATAATTAAATAAGCCGAAATATAAAGGTCCAACTAAGAAAATTAATGTAATTCCGATAATTACTAGTTTAATGGATTGAGGTGAATCATCGTCACCTTCAACCTCTTCATTGAACTTTTTGAAACTAAAATAAACATCCCATAACAAACCAAATACAAATACAAATTTCCATACAAGAGGAGTAAGAATCTGTGTATTAGTAACGTAACCAAATAAACCTATCCAAGTAATTACGGAAAATAGAAAATCTAATATACCAAGAGTTTTTTTATAGCCAGTTATGAGTATTGCAATAGCAGCAATTGCTAAAATTACTAAGTAGCAATACCAAAGAATATCTATCATAATTTTTCTGTTCCCTCACTTGAATTTATTGATTTCATTATAAATGAAATCTAATTAAATATGAATAATATTAATACGTATTTCGAGGGAAATGTGCAATAGAAGAGAAGGTGCTTGTTCAACTAACGGGTGCGATACTTCAAGATGGAGGTCGCCTTTTTTCTTTTTGCAAAGAAAGATTGTGAAATGGTGTACTTAAACTATCGAAGCAGATTAGTTTAATAAGAAATGATATAATTTCTGTATAAAGTTTCGATTAAACTTCATAAGAAAGGATTTTAATTATGTGGAAAACGCTAATGAAAAGCGTCTCTGAAGACTCGATATTTAATGAGCCTGCTATAAATAATCAAATAGAGGAAATTGAAGCAAAATTTAACCTAAATCTTCCACGTGAATTTATTAGTTTTCTTAAAGAAACTAACGGTGCCGAAGTCAAAGGTGCTGGATTTTCATCTATAAAATTCATTATTGAGCTAAATTCTGATTTTAGAAGGGATAAAGTTTTCAAAGAAACATATATGCCATTAGATTGTCTTCTATTTATTGGAGGATCAGGTAATGGAGATTACTTTGGATATTCAATCGTAGATGGCGATATCCAATCCGAAAACATATACTACTGGAACCACGAAACAGATAGCCGAGAATGGATTGCACCATCACTTGAACAATTATTTATTTGGTGGAGTGAAGGAAAAGTAAGTGTATAAGCTTTAAACAAAAAGAATCCATTTAATGGATTCTTTTTTAGCTTCATTTGTAATTAAGTTCCTCTTTTTTTAATAGTTTATAATCATATTCATCATATACCAAATTATCTAATATATAATTTTCAAATTTCACCTTTTTAGTTTTCTTGTTAACTAAATAATTAAATTCTCCTCTATCATCTAGTAGTTTTACACTTACTAGCCAAAATTCATCTTCAAATTCTGTTTGCTCTGAGTAGAGTTCAATGCTTTTAATCTTTTTGGCTTCAATTTTTTTATTTTTAATTAAGTATTCTTTAACTGCAACTTTATAAGAATTTTGTTTTGCATTTTTAAAGAAATAAGGTGATACAAATAATATAATAACTATTATAAGAATTAAAAATACTTTTATTTTCATTTTACCTCTCTGAACATTAGACATTTTTAATAATATTTTTATTATACTTCATTTTTTAAAAATTCTATAATTACTTTATTTTTACTTCTTGAAAAAATTCTAATTTATTCTTGTTCAACTAACGTAGGCTTACTTCAATAAGAAGTATAGCTTTTCTTCTTCAACTAAAGGGGCAGGATAGCATTCCTGTAGATTGTTAAATATCAGGTTTGAAA
>NZ_NUOW01000038.1:0-10846 GCF_002584635.1 Bacillus sp. AFS031507 | reverse complement strand
CACAACTAACGCACCCGTTACTTTAAGTACATTTCTTCACAATCTGCTTATTTCTTTTTTCGCATAAAAAGAGAGTAAGCTACCATTAATATTTTGATATTACAACGCGGTGTAAACCTTACACCTGAAACAAGTACTATCGTTGTAATTTTCAAATATAAATCAAACTTAAGAGCAAGTTATTTATTTTTAGGTTCATTTTTTTCACCCCAGTTATATACGAAGGATGAACATTAGCAATGCAGAAATAATTGCGAGTAAACTACTCACACCAAAAGCTGTAAAAGCACCAAATGATTGCCACTAAACCCTGCCATGTTGTATTTCGAGCTGTCAAAAGAATAACAGGAGTATTACTGTTTTCCTTTCTAAATCTCCTTAGTACCTCGATTCCACTTAACCCAGGCAACATCACATCCAATAAAATCAAGTCGATTTCGGATTGTAAGGCGGTTTCTAATCCTGCTTTACCATCATGTTCTACTGTTACTTGAAAACCCTCATACTCCAATTCCACTTTTAAGGCACGAGCAATTTGAGTTTCATCCTCGATTACTAAAATATGCGTTTTCACTTCACATTCGCCCCTTCTACAACTAAAGCATTAATCATACTCTACTTTAATGCCTGTCCAAAACAAGCCGTAGCATTTCAAACAACAAGAAGTTAAAAAATATCCATACACAGCCATATACATAACCACCCACAATATCACTTGGAAGGTTATGGGCAGAAGCAATATTTACAACCGCCAGACTTATTAATAAAATTAATCCAAATAAAGGACCAAATAAGGGTAAATACTTGTTTTTCGAATGACGGACAAGTAAAAACAAACAGGTTCCGTAAACGATAATCATAATCGTAGCATTTATGTCAGGAAAATTTGTGGAATGAAATTTTCCTACAAACCCGAATGATTGAAGGTATGAAAATGTTTTAATTATGGCATCATGAAAGGGTCTTGCACCCCCTATGGAAACCCCAAGAAGAAGATATTCAAGAACCCTGTTCCGTCCCTTTTTCCAAATTCGAATGATGGTTATCGTAATAATGCTAGCAAGTGCAAACGGAGGTTGGAATACTAAAAACCCTTTCATCCAACTCATATAAATAACAGACTTGACCATATATTCTGCTATTTCATTAAACTGAGCAAAGTCGTTATATAAATAGTCTTGAGCCATTCCCAGCATCAAGGTAACCATACCGATTAACACTAAAGTGAGAAAAATAAGAAAGATCTCTATTTTTCTAATGGTTTTTAGATGATTCAACAACCGTTGTATGAAACGAATAAAAAAGTCCTTGATTTGATTCTTATAAAACCGATAGGACAAAAAAACTGCCAAAAATATAACAAAAACAATAATAAATATAATGAAATATTTACTTGCTGCTTGATGAAAGGCCTCCCAACGAGGTCCCAATACTTTTCCTAGGGTAATAAAACAAAATCCCCATAAAAATGAACCTGTATAAGCAGGAATAATAAATTTTCGAAAAGGCATTCTTGAAATACCCGAAATATAACCAGTGAAATGCCTAATCCCTGGAATGAAATAAGCAAAGACCAACAGTTTGCTGCCAGATTGTTCAAACCAAGCGGCGGTTTTTTCATATCTTTCTGGTCCCAGGTGGATATACTTTCCGTATTTTTCAATCAATTTATATCCTCCTGCCTTACCAATCCAATAAGTTGCAGTAATTCCCGCACCGCCTGAAACAAAGACTGTCAGGAGAGCAAAAATGTAATTCATTTTACCCTGAAATACAAAATAACCAGCGTAGCTCATTAACAATTCGCCTGAAATAGGTAGGGCCAAAAGCTCTAGAAAGATTCCTGTAAATAGAATCAGATAACTGTGCTGTTCAAATAAAGTGATTAAATGTGACATAATTATGCCTCCAATATTTATAAAAAGAAACACTAAAGTCAATTCAAATTTAGTTCTAAATACAATGTAGCACGATAAATGAATTCAATTTCCATATTAATGAATTCTTAATCTGGTTTTAAGAGAACAAAAAGGTTGATGGATAAAATAAAAAAGCTAATCCCTTCGAAAAGGTTACCAGCTTTTTTACAATGGATATTAAAATTTAAGTTTTTTAACCTTAATTGGACTTACCATTAACAGAGCGAGGAATAAGGTAATCCATGCATTGCTATATAAAAAGAATCCCATACCAGCCAATGGCAATCCAGCAGCTGAAATGGGTAAACCTTTAAAATACCCAATGGTTGGTTTAACACTAAACTTAGCTAATCTTATTGCCCCCATCGTTGGGAAAAGGATAAACGCCAAAGAAGTTAAAATTGATGGTGCTGCTAACGAATGAAATAAAAGTGCTGGAGCAACTCCGAAACTAACAATATCAGCTAAGGAATCCAATTCTACGCCAAATTCACTGAACACTTTTAATTTTCTCGCAACCATTCCGTCAAGAAGATCTAAAATAGCCGAAAAGAAAATAAAAATGGAGGCTACTTCTAAAAAGCCACTCATATTAAAAGTAATTGAAAGAACACCGCATAATAAATTTCCAATCGTAAATAAATTGGGTACAGCTTTTACTATCTAATTGAACAAGGTAGACCCCCTGACGATGACAAATCATCTGCACTTAAGTAGCATTTTCTATATATTCTTCCGCTATTCTTAAAAAGACATGATATAGAATGAAAAAAATTTTGTTCTACCTGCACAAATTTCTTATTTTTTGATATTGATTTTAACCAAATTTAAAATGCAGGAGATTCAAAGGAAAAACAATCCCTGTGCCTCACACTGCACTAAATACATAAGCCACTCAGTAAATCACTTGCCTTAAGATTCAAAATAAAAACGGTCCTGACCAAATATTCATTTTGCATCTTCATGAATTTTTAATGTTTTATTCAGGGAAGGTACAAGTTGGTTTTGTATACTTTAAATTGCCCAATTTGATTGCAGTACCATTCTTGAATTCACCACAGAAAACTATAAGGTTATTTGGGTTTAATTTATATAAAAAGATTTTGGGGGCAAAGCAATGAAAAAATTAGTAGAAGCAACCATGCAAAGAGCCATTCTTATGATTGTGTGTGTTGTTATCATCTTGGCTTGGGGAGGTATTTCCGCTTTCCAAATGCAACGAGATTATTTGCCTGGGATTAACAATACTACTCTTTCAGTTAGTATGAGAGTGCCTGGTTATCAAGCAGCACAAGTTAAACAGCAAGTAACCGATAATTTGGCAAGTGCTGTCAAAGTAGTAGACGGACTTTCTAATGTGGAAAGCACATCTTATGATGGCGGATTGTTTATGAGTTTGTATTTCCCTATGGATACAGACATGAAAATGGTAGAAGATCAAGTAAACAAAGCGTTGGCTAATGCAGATCTTCCGTCAACGATTACAAGCACGCCGTCGGTAACACGTTTAACCACTAGTTCATTCCCAATTTTAACTTACAGCGTAACAAGTTCAAAATTGGATGAACAAACTTTACGTTCTACTGCAACACAAGAAATTGTTAAACAATTAAAATCTGTTCCTGGTGTAGCGGATGTATCCGCAATTGGGGGAGCAAAAGATGGATATGTATTAACTGTCCGCATGAAAGACCTAGTGAAAAACGGATTAACATTGGATGATGTGAATAAATCGTTTGCTTTGGCTGTTCCATCAATGCCACAGGGGACTATTGTAAACAACCAATTATCAATACCAGTATCTTTTGATGGATTACAATTGACTCCACAGGACATGGCAAACGCAACGATTCAGAATAAGGAAGGAAAAGTAATTCCTGTTTCAGCATTTGGTACCATAACGCATTCCTTAAATGACGTTAAAACCGTCTCCAGAACAAAGGGAGCACCAAGTGTTACTTTAAATGTAATCAAAACACCATCGGCAAATATCACGGATGTTGCAGCTCAAGTAAAGGACCGTGTTTCACACCTTCACTTGGATACGGTAAATCCAAAAGATGTTTCGTTCCAAGTTTTACTTGACCGAGAAAAAGAATTAAACAGTTCTCTTTTCGGATTAGTTCGAGAAGGACTACTTGGATGTTTATTCTCAATGATCTGTGTGTTCTTCTTCTTCCGAAATGTTAGAAGCACATTATTAATTGCTATTTCGCTGCCAATTTCATTGTTAGCTACAACTGCTTTCTTAAAGTCAATGGGTATCACGTTAAACATATTAACGGTTTCTGGTTTGATTGTAGCGATGGGGCGTATTGTCGATGATTCCATTGTTATCTTGGACAACATGTATCGAAAACGGGAAGAATCGAAAGATAAACCTCTGCTTTCCATTCTTGCATCATCTGTAATAGAAATGATTCCTGCGATATTAGGTTCTACGTTAACAACGATTGCAGTTTATATTCCAATCGCCTTTGTTGGCGGCGTAATCAGTGCATCTTACAGTGGATTTGCCTGGTCAGTCGTAATTGCATTAATCATTTCATTCTTTGTTGCGATGCTTGTCATCCCTGCACTTGCTTTTATGGGATGGAAAGGTGGAAACGGGGAAAAACAAACGGTCAAACTCGATTCAAAAATGAAACCAATCTTGCAATCTGCCTTTAAACATAAAAAAGCAATGATTATTGTTTCTATTTTAGTCTTCTTAGCTGCTGGTATCTATTCTGCGTTTCTTCCAGTAAGTTTATTACCTGGCGGGAAAATTGGACAAATTGCCATTAAAGCAGAATTGCCAAAAGGAAGCACGTTAGTTCAAGTGGATTCTGAAGTCCAAAAAATCGAAAAAGCATTAAAAGAAAATCCAAAAGTCGATGCGTATTCTTCCAATTTTGGTTCCACCATGACACCACAAAGTGATGACGTGTTTGACCAAGGTGGAGGTTTTATAACCTATCCAAATGTCGCCAATTTATCTGTTGTTTTGAAAAACGACAAGGATGCAGACTCTGTTATTCAAGAATTGCAAAAGCAGCTTCCGTCATTATCTAAAGATGATGTTATTTATACCGTAACAAGCCAGAACATTTCTGGTGATGATTCACAAATGCGTATCCTGTTTACTGGTTCAGACCAAGCAACTTTGGATCAAGTAGCTCAAGAAGCAAGAACGAACTTATCAAAAATTTCAAACCTAAGTGTCGATGGAAAAGTAGATTTAACGAATGGTTCACCAAAATACAAAGTTACATTTGACCAAAAAGCAATTCAGGATATAGGGGTTAAAGTTGCTGACATTCTGACCGTTGTTAATCGTTACATGTCTTCATCTAAGGACGCAACGATTACAGTTGATCATAAAGCCCTTCCTGTGGACCAATATTTAGATCAAATTGCAACAGGAGCAAACTCTACAATTACGTTAAATGCTTCTGCGGATGATGTTTTAGCATCTCTTGCTGCTGAAACGTTTAATGGGAACAATGGTGAAATGGTCCGTTTTGACCAACTAGCAAAGATTACAAAAGACCAGTCTGCTTCAACGATTAGTGAACGAGATGGTCAACCATTCTCTCTTGTAACAGCACAGATTACATCGAATGATATTAGCAAAGTGTCAGGCGAAGCAGATAAAGCTCTAAGCAGCTTGAAACTTCCTAAAGATGTAACCTATTCATTAGGAGGAATCACTGAACAAGTAAAACAAATGATTTTCGATATGTCCGTTGCCGTAGCATTTTCTATCCTTTTAGTTTTGCTCATTACTTCTACAATTTTCAAAGGATGGAAAGCTCCATTATCAGTACTTTTAAGTATCCCACTTGCTTTAAGTGGTGTCGTGATAGCATTAATTCTATTCCACGGCGAATGGAATTTGGCTGCCTTAATCGGAATTCTAATGCTTACAGGTATTGTTGTAACAAACGGTATTGTGTTAATTGACAAAATCGAAAGAAATCGAAAAGAGGGAATGCCTGTTAAAGAAGCTGTGTTGAATGGTAGTCTTTCAAGGATTAGACCAATCTTAATGACAGCAGCAGCGACAGTCCTTACATTGTTCCCACTTGCATTTTCACATAATACGGATACGGTTATTTCTCAAACCCTCGGTATTGTGGTAATTGGAGGTATGGTAACATCAACAATTAACAGCTTTATTATCATCCCAATCATTTACGAGTGGTTGCATAAAAAAGCAGGAATTAAAAACATTAATACACCAAAAGAAAAAAGTATGAGCTAATAAATATTGTAAGGTATTTCAATCATAGAACTAGTTTTTGATGTAACAAGGCACTTATTTAAATTAAGTGCCTTGTTTTTTTATTTGGGTTCGCTTCTTTAATCATAAGTAGTTTTTTTGCAAATGGTATTTTGTTGAGCACTTCTTTAACTTGTTGTTCAACTCTTTCGAGTTGTTTTACAGCGAGGTCATATTCTTCTAATAATTGTTCTGGATGGAATTTATAAGCATCAAGTGCTTGTCCAGTTCCAATAGAAGATTTGGCTAGATTGATCAGTAATTGAGCTTTTTTAGGTCCTGGTTGCCTTTTCATTAATGACTTCCATCCCCTCATGACATCTAGTGGCTCCATTGAAGATATTTCATCTGGAGTTGGAAACAAACGAAGGGTTGCGATGGCCCTTTTACACGAAACATCTTTAAACACTTGTCTCAGCTCTGGAAAGACAACATCTACCCATCGATTTATTTGATTAATAGACATTACGAGACGCTTTACAATCACATCACGATCAGACATTAGCACTCTAAGTTTCTCAAATGATTCTGATGATGGGCGAATAAAGGAATAGTAGCCGTTTTTGACCATATCCGCGATAACGAGGGCATCTTTTTTATCACTCTTAGATTGAGTATTATCACGATTTTCTTTATTCCTTTTTACTAAGTGGGGATTGACTGTTACTACCTCAATATTTTGGTTATATAACCATTTTGATAGGTTAATCCAGTAATGCCCTGTAGGCTCCATACCTACTATTGTTGAATTTAAGTTTTTTAGTCTTTGTAAGTGTTGAATCCAATTTAATAGTTTTCCAAACCCCTCTTCATTATTTTCAAATGTAAGAGGATCTCCAACTATAATTCCACGGAAGTTAACAGCTCGTGCAACGTGTAATTGTTGGGCTATATCCACACCAACCATTAGATGTGTATTGGAAATTCTTTCTATTAGTTGATTTTGTTTGCCTTGCATTTTAAAATTCAAAGTAGGGCTTCCTCCTTAAGACTTTGAGTTAGATTGGACTCTATACTCGTATCTTACTGAGGGGCTCTATTTTTTTCAAACCTGATATTTAACGATCTACAGGAATGCTAAACTGCTTCGTTAGTTCAACAAGAAAAAGCTGCCTCAATGACAGCTATGATCTTAAACTCAAGCACGCGTTAGTTCAAGAAGGATTTACATTGTAAACAACTAAAACTGCCCATTTTCTAATTGACAGGAGGTAGATCAATCGGTTTGTTCGTTTTGAGGTATGGTTTGATTTTGCTGTGACGATTTCATATTATTTTTTGAATGAAAGGCAATTGATACTTTCGATCAATAAAGATTTGTTTCGGTAAAAATGTTCTTAAAACAAGAGTAAAATTACCTTTAGGTGCTGGTAGCCAATTTGATTCAGTCTCTACCGGAGGGGTGTTTTGTATATAAAGATCTAGTGAACCATCTGAATTATATTGCAGCCCCTCTGTACGGTCACCCATCGAATAGCGATTGATAGGATTTGCTATAAAAAATTGATCTTCTCCATACATACATATTGACCAAAATGCATGAGCAGGTGGCAAATTATCTTGATCAAAATGGATAACATATTGGTTCTCTCCACTTAAAGGTTTTCTTGTACTATCAATCAGTGCACCTGAATAAATTCCCTCTTCCGGATTAATTGCTCCTATTCCGTAATATGAAACTACTGCTCTAGATAAATAATCAGTCCCATAACTTCCTACATTATTGTAGATTGCCCAATTATTAAATAATTTTGACATATCAGATCTAGATTTTATTAGTATTTCTTTTGCATCTTTAAATGCTTTCGTTAATCCATCCTTAATCACTGGGTCTTCCATTCCTTGAAATCCTGTCTCTGGATCAATGCCAATTAATTTAAATTGAGATATAATCCCCTCATCTTCTATTGTACCAGGATTTAACTTCATCGCCTTCGTCATGATTTCAAAAAATTCAACTGGATCATTTAACTCGCGATCTAAAATTTCAGGTAGATCTATGTGTGGTATTTCTTGACTTTGACTATAAGGTGTCAATTTATAGTTGTCTTGAATTGCAATTACATTTGGTACATCTTTTTCTCCATCCACTAACGTGCGTCCAAGAATCCATACCATATTTGTAGGCGAATAAACTACCTTTGTTCCCTCGGCTAATTCCTCTCCCCCATTTGGTCCTACAATGATATATTCCCCTGCACTCGTTTCATTTGTTCGTGTTCCAATATATCGAAATGAATTTGTGTAAGCATCTAAAAATTGGAAGGTGAAATATCTTCCTTGTTCAGCTTCTGGAATAGATAAGACTACTGGTCCTTTGGATAAATCTAACCAAGCTATGGAATACATTGTATCATTATTTGGCCTCACCCAATCTCTAAAATGTTCGTCTGCTAACTTTCTTTCATGATAGAAACTATTTAAAGGCGCTTTTTTTAATGAGCCTTGCATATTTCTAGCCATATCTACAAGGGGAAATCCATATAAAAATGCTTGAATACCTATGCTATATACTAAATTAGACTTATAGTATAAATTTGCGTCAATTATATAAGTTGGTGTTTTATCTACTACGTTTTTTGTTGATTTCACAAAAATCATACCCCTTCCCAATTCATAACCTATTGAACAACTATCTCGCTACTGTATTTTTTTGAAAAATATCCTTAATTGTGATTTTGTACTTTTCTTAGATAGCCCCCTCGTTATTACTCATAGATTATTTTCTAATTATTCAGATTCCATAACTTTATTATATTCATAAGTTAATTAAATTTAAAATTAGAATTTTCGATTGTTCAATA
The DNA here is from genome assembly GCF_002584635.1 of Bacillus sp. AFS031507. Classification (NCBI taxonomy): domain Bacteria; kingdom Bacillati; phylum Bacillota; class Bacilli; order Caryophanales; family Bacillaceae; genus Bacillus; species Bacillus sp. AFS031507. The sequence goes on along the minus strand of NZ_NUOW01000038.1, from coordinate 1,859 downwards.
AGTTTTTGTGATTGAAAGTAGAAATGACTAGTATTTCTTCCTCAAAATGCTTTAGAAGTTCTTCTTTTAATACGACTTATTAAAATTTTTAGACATAAAGTCTAATTACCAACATCTGCCGATAATATGTTTTCTAGTTCCAATTTAAGAGCCTTTATAAATTTCTTAGCATGTAAAGACAAATTTCTCTTCTTTGAACGGATCAAACCAAAAGATACCGAAAGAGATTCATGATTAACTAAATCAATAGGTACTATTTCTCCAGACTTTATATTAGGTACCAATTTCGAATAGAAATTAGGAGCCAAAAAAATTCCTAATCCTTCAAGAGCAGCTTTAAAAATGACATCCGTTTCATTTGTTGTAAAAACAATATTTAAAGGTCCATGTTTTTCTTGGAAATTATGAGTGAACCATTTCAAATAATCTCCAGTATATAAAAGTAGAGGTTGTTTAAGTAATTCTTGAGGGGTTATACTCTCATAAAAAACTAATGGAGATTGATTATTAACATATACAACCATTTTTCCTTCAAGCAATATCTCGCAAATAATACCGTCTCTATTTTTGATTACATCCCCATATACCCCTATAAGACCGATCTCACTTTGTTCTTGCACGATATCTTCAATTACATTAAGTGTTGATTTCTCTGAAACATCAATATTTACACTAGGATTTTCATTTTTAATGAAAGCAAGAGGTTTTAGTAATGTTTTAATAAATCCTGCTGCCGTGGAAATTTTTAATTCTCCTGTATTTTTATCTACATCAGGATTGATTTCATCCTTTAACTCTTGAAATTTATTTAATATTTCATAAGCTTTTCTAATAACCTTCTTTCCTTCATCCGTCGGAATCACGCCTTGACGTGAACGATGAAATATTTTAACACCTAATTCTTTTTCTACATTTAAAATAGACTGACTAATACCAGACTGGCTCACATGTAGATTCTGAGCAGCAGCCGAATAAGATCCTGTTCTTGCAACCTCTAATAGATATTCCAATTTTTCTATATTCATAGTAACTCCTTAATTTATAATGTCCTCTTCTAAAAAGGTACCGAGGAGCTGCTTCGCCTGAACCATCCTACCGAGTTCGATTAGAGATTTGATGTGGGAATACAGACGTCAGTCTGACGGTTCCGAACCGAGGAGAAAAAATTGCGCTGCTTCTTCTATGTTCCCAGAGTGATAATGGGTGACCCCGAGGAGTGATAGCATGGATTGTGAATGGCTTCCAATTTTTATATTTGATCAGTTGAACCATGGATTGAACGGTAATCACAATAAAAAAAACAAACAACGCTAACCAAAATGATAACATTAAAAATGGCGTTATTATTTTAACAATATTCCATTGAAAAAAGCCATTTAAAATAACTAAAAAGCTACTCAATAACGATAAAAGGAATAATTTTCTTTGACATTGCAATTTTTTCCCTCTTCCTATTTAAAACATCTGTAAGTTAATTTTATAGATGAAAGAGTTTATAAGCTAATGGAATATTGAGGAAGGGTTGTTAAACTAAACTGCCACGTTAGTTTAATTAATTTGTAGGAATCCTCCCATAATGCCGTATATCCCAACAGCCAAACTTGACTTCGCCCCATGGATAAATCCAGGGGATTCTTTTTTAAACCTTCTTCAAAGCCGCCTTTCGGCCGGGGCTTCCAGGTCTTACTACTTCTCCAGTTCATTACGACATGTAGTAAACACCACATACCGCAGCCCAATCATAGGCACTACGCCACTGCCCTTTTAGCCTCATTGTGCGCGACAATGGGAGCTAAAAGGACTCGGCGATACTTTGTATCTTCTATTTTAGGTAGTTCTCGATTTTTCGTTAGCTGTTT
>NZ_NUOW01000037.1:0-10055 GCF_002584635.1 Bacillus sp. AFS031507 | reverse complement strand
AATGCTATCCTGCTTCGTTATCCTGCTTCGTTAGTTGAACAAGAAAAAAGGGCTGCCGTAGCAACCCCTTGTTCAACTTAAGCACCCGTTACTTTATGTACATTTCTTCACAAACTTTCCTTTGAAAACAGATGTTGCATTTTTCTAAATAATTTCTCATAGGTTATTTGTGGACAAACAGTCTCTGCTTATTTAAGCTCTAGAAATGCTTGAAGCCAGCAACTAAAGAAAGGTTTCAGCAAATTTTTCTTCTGAAATTACTCTTAATCCATTTCTTTTTAATAAAGCAGAAGTAACACCCATCCCTTCAATTTTTTTACCAATGAATTCGCCGTTATAAATCTTTAAACTGCCACAGGACGGGCTATTTTCCTTTAGGACCACTAGAGTCGCATTTATTTCTAAAGCTTTTTCGAGTGTAGCATAAGCTCCTTTTATGTAAAGTTCCGTAACATCTTTTCCTGATTTTTCAATTACTTTAGCCTTTCCATCGAGTACATCTTCTCCGGTTCCAACTATTATTTCAGCAGGTTCTCTGGGAGTTGAAAATCCACCGAGTAATTCTGGACATATTGTAATAGCTTTATTTTCTTCTATAAGTTTAGTTATTTCATTATTTAAACTGTGCGTGCCGTTATATCTCACCTTCAACCCCGCTAAGCAGGAACTCACCAATATCATATTTCTAACCCCCTTCAGGATAAATCTTCCTTAATAAATTTTATCAAAAATTTCTTTGTTGAACTAACCTGATCCGTTAGTCGAACAAGCAAAAAAAGCTGACGAAGCAGCTACTGAACTTGAACTCTTGCACCCGAGAGTTGAATTAATTTAATTATTTTTAATCTTTTTTACTTTGTTTTTGAAAAAATCCCCACCCTTTTGTTTTTCATCAACTGTTCCCCAATATATTTTTTTGTCCATCTGTTTTAGCTTTGGGATATGTTTTGAACAGTGAATATAAGCTTCATCAACTTTGATAATAACCCAACGTTCTGGTCTATTTCCTTCTTTTTCTTTAATATCATTCATTAACTTTTCTGTCATTTTTAATGAGGCTAATTGTCCATTTTCTATAATAGAGGCTGTACCATTAACATGTAACCCAATGGAATGCTCAAAAAAATCTATAAACATTAATCCGATATGGGGGTTTTCAATTATGTTTCCTAAACTTGCCATAACACCATTCCCCTTGTATTCAGGATATATTAATGTTTTATCATTAATAACCCTTACAAAACCCACTGAGCCAGCTCTAAAAGAGGAATCACAGTTTCCACTAGAATCCGCTGTTGCAATAAACATCATACCTTGCTTAGTTATAAAGTCTGTCATCATATCATTTAGGTAATTAAGCATTTGGTTTTCATAAAAAGTGGAAGCTTTCTTTATAGTTCCATGTTGTTCTTGCAGTAAATGTTCCCCTCTTGACACTTTATCTCAACCCTTTCATTAATCTGCCTTTTATCTTAACACATTGTTGTTAGGTATTATTCAATTCTTCCACTAACCTGCTTAGTAAGTTGAAGAGAAATAAAAAAAGAGCTGCCAAAGCAACTCCTTACGTTCTTCAACTCAAGCACCCGTTACTTCAATAAGCAACTTTGTATTTCTTTAATATTGAACGTATTTGATAACCATAATTACTTGGAAAAATTTCAATAAAGCTAATTTTACCATCATAAACTTCGATTGTTCCTATTCCTTCAAATGAAAAGCCCTCAAGTTTATCCTCTTGATCTACAGACTCAGAAAGATAAAATGAACCACAATCGGAATCATCGCACTCTCAAAGTCCTTTTATTTTTAAATTATCAACTTGATTTGCAAATTCCAATTCCGATTTACTAATATTGATGCAATGATACTGCAATTACAAACAATAACGCAGGGTACGTAAAAGGAATTACTATGACCGCTGATATTACCGAGATTGTGTAGATTAAAAATTGTTTGTTTTTCTTCTTTTTGAATTGATAAATTCCTAAAAGCAATAAGACCACTGGGATTACCAAATATGAATAAAATAAAATGTCTCCCATTGTAGATTCAATTCCTTCATCTACAGCGATAAATAAAGCCAATGCTGTTAGGAATCCAAGTAGTATAGGAACGAATTTTCTTTCCCTTAATCTAATTGCCATAGATTTCACATCCCATGTAAATTTATAAACTAACCTGCTCCGTTAGTACAATAAGACGCAGTATAAAAACTCCCCTTGTTGCAGTTCAAGAGGAACTAACATAAGTCGCTTATCAGCAATTAACTTTAAAAGCTAACGTCTAGACAACCTATATTAAACCATTTTCGTATATAAATTCATACTTTGGATTGAGACAAATTTTAAAGAAAAATCGTATTCTATTTAGTAAAATACACGATTTTTAAGGAGTGAGATGCTTTGTCCATTATCGGTATGATTAAAAAAGAAATTCTCAGCTGGGAAGGTGTGACTGAGAAGCCACATCGATTTGGTGGGATTGAATTTAATTATAAAAACAAAGTATTAGGTCACATTCACGGGGACACATTAGCCGATCTTCCATTTCCAAAATCAATCAGAGATGATATTTAAAAAAAAGGTCTGGCTCAACCACATCATGTTTTACATGATTCTGGATGGATTAGTTATTACATTAAAAGCAAAGATGATATTACTTTAGTCATTCATCTTTTTCGGTTACAGTACGATAGGTTAGTAAAAAAATTAGATTGAAACCAAAGTTAATTTTTGACTTAGGCTCTGTTGAATATTATTGTTAACTTTAATATAAATAAGGGACTTCCAAATGTCTAAGTCCCTCTAGGCTTTTTAAACTAATGCATCCGTTAGTACAACAAGCACTAATATTTATTAATCATAAGCATCTCCCAAAGATATAAAATCATCTTGAACCCAATACCAATGTTGACCTTTATTCATCATTAACCTTTCTAATAACTCCGTAAAAGAAGTTGCGACAATAGGGCAACTTCCAGCAACACCGTGAACATCCCAAAAGCTGTCATAACATCGTCCTAAACGTGACTTATCCAGGTCAATTGTTATGTAATCACCATTCATATCATCGCCAATTATGTACCAATTTGAAGATATATCATATTCAGCTCTTTCACCGATAATTACTGGGTTTGCTAATACAAACTCTTGAGGAGAAACAATTTTTATTGCATAATCACAGTCAATAAATAAATCAATTCCCTCACAGATTTTATAAAATTCTTTTAAATCGTTTGGTAAGGTGTGTTCTTTTTCTACATCAGGAATGCCTGTTGGAGTGTTTTTGATAATTTAAATTTGAGCCACTTTTATATATTTTGATCACATTAAAAATGAGCCACATGATTTCCAATTCTATTAACCTCTCTTATGATAGGAAGTGACCAAACTAACTTCATATGAGAGGACGAAAAGGATGATCGAAATGGCTCAATTTCATAATATCAAATTTTTAAAAGAGGTTGAAGGTTTATCGCAAAGGCAAATTGCGACAAAACTTGGGATTTCAAGAAACACTGTAAGTAAATATCTTAAAGAAGATACAGCTCCAACAACAGTCCATCGAAAAAAAGTATATGGGACTAAAGAGTATTCACCAGAGACGAAACGAGTTATTCCCATTATTGATCAATGGCTAGAAGATGACATGAAAAGCTGGAAAAAACAAAAGCACACAGCTATCAAAATTTTTAATAGGTTACAAGATGAATATGATTTTAAAGGCTCTGCCTCCAACATTCGTAAAATAGTAGCCAAACGCAGGCAACAAATTCAGGAAGTATATATACCACTTGATTTTCAACTCGGCCACCAATTCCAATTCGACTGGGGAGAGGCGGATATCATTCTACAGGGTCGAACACAACGCATTAACCTCTTCTGCGTTCAACTTTCCGCAAGTCGTATGCGGTTTGTGCGAGCATATCTTCATGCAAAACAAGAAGCATTCCTGGATGGCTTCGTTCATGCGTTTGAGTTCTTAGGAGGAGTTCCAACAGAAGGTCTACTTGATAATCTAAAAACTGCGGTACTAAAAATCCTACAAGGCAGAGATCGTCTAGAACAAGAGGCCTTTATAGGACTCCAGGCTCATTATGTGTTTAAAGCTGAATTTTGTAATCCAGCAAGTGGCAACGAAAAAGGTCGTGTCGAAGGCACAGTTGGATATGTAAGACGGAATGCTTTGGTGCCTCGCCCTGAGGTTCAATCTATGAATGAACTAAACGAATATCTACAAGAGTGGTGTTTAAAGGAAGCTGGAAGGACTCACGTCCCTAATAAATCAGAGACTGTCCTTGAAATGTGGGAGAAAGAAAAAGAGTATCTTCATCCTCTTCCTACAATCAGGTTTGAAGCTTGTAAGCTTCTATCGGGCAAAGTTAATAAAACTTCCCTTATTACAGTGGAAACAAATCGTTATTCTGTACCCTGCAGCTATGCTGGTCAAGCTGTATGGGCAAAAATTTTTGTCGATCGTGTAATCGTTGTGGCTCAAAACCATGTGATCGCAGAACATATTCGTTCTTATGAACGTAATCAGATGATTACAGTTCTTGATCATTACCTGGAAGTATTACTAAAAAAACCTCGGGCAATCCGGGATGCTCACGCATTCCAATCCACTGAAATCCCTGATGTATTCAAGAGATTCCATTTGAAAATGCGCGAGCAGGAAGGATCTGTAGGTGATAGGAAGTTCATTCGACTTCTCCTCCTCCATCGTAATATTGGTATGGATAATTTAACGAAAGCCTTATTGGAAGCAGAGACAACGCAAGTTTTCCGATATGAGAAAGTCCATGAAATCATACAAAGGCTTACAAACCAGCACATACCAATCAGTACTCTTCCTACGGATAAAACACCAGTCAATCTTCTAGATTACAAAGTGAATAAATCCAATATAGAACAGTACGGTCAATTAACAGGAGGCACTAGGAAATGACAACTGAATTACTTTTAGACCACCTTACTAAACAACTACGGATTCCGACTATCGCTGCACAATACCGTTCTCTCGCAAGAGAGGCTGAGGATCGTAACTTGAGTTATGAGGAATTTCTATTGGCTTTATTAGAAGCAGAATCAGAGGCTAGAGAAGAAAACCAAAGACAAAGAAGGCTTAAACAAGCTGCTTTTCCAGTCCAGAAAACACTAGATAGCTATGATTTTAGTTTGATGCCAAGTCTAAACCGAAATCGATTTCTGACTCTATCAAAGGGAGATTTTGTGGAGAAGAAGGAGAACATAATATTTTTAGGAAACAGTGGGACGGGAAAATCGCATCTGGCAATGGGGCTCGGCCTTGAAATGATTAAAAATGGCTATAAGGTTAAGTTTATCTCGGCTGCAGAATTAGTAGAAGAATTACTTTTGGCAAATGAAGAACACAAGCTAGGTGCATTGGAGAAGAGATGGCTCAAATTTGATCTGATCATCATAGACGAACTCGGCTACGTGCCATTCACGAAAATTGGTTCTGAGCTCTTGTTCCAATTCTTTGCCGGCCGCTACGAACGAGCTAGCGTCATGATAACTACGAATTTAGAATTTACGGAATGGACCTCTATATTTGGAGATGAAAAAATGACCGCAGCCCTACTAGACCGACTAACCCATAGGGCCCATATCCTCCTCCTAAATGGAGAATCGTATCGATTTAGACAAAGTATGAAACAAAGGGATGATAGCGACCAGTAGTCTGGGCGCGCGAGGAGTTTAAGGTATCTTGCCTCGAGGGGCAAGATACCCTAAACTCCCAATCCCCCTCCAAATATGGAAATAACTCAGAATGAAGTGGCTCACTTTTGAAGTGATCACTCTGGCTCAAATTAATATTGACAAATACAGTTGGAGGATGAACCAAACAGTTTGGCAATTTTTTTATTTTATCAATCAAGAGTTTAATTTCCATTTTTATATTCCTTTATCTTTATTAACTGTTTTAGACAGCCTAAGTATTTTATTCGCCCTATTTTTGTCCTTTCCTTCTTCCACTAACCTGCCACGTTAGTGCAATAAAAATAGGGATCGCCGTAGCCATCCCAATCTTTAACTCTTGCACCCGTTAGTATAAGTATAATTCTTCACAAACTAGATACTCACCCTAAGCAAATAATTCTACATTGCTTCTGTTCCTTTTTCTTTAAAGACACCAACCAATAATACAATAAACCCCAAGATGAAAATAATTGGAAACAAGACCCACATAATTAATCCAGCCCAACCATTTCTAACAATAAATGCATATGTTAAGCCGATTGAAAATGAAAGGAAGGGTGCGATTGCTACCATAATGGTAATACCCCAAATGATATACTTTCTTTTTATCGACTTTCCTTTGCTAAATTGCCAAGCAACTACTGAACCCAGTATTACCATCGCTAATGCTACCATAATTGCCGTCAATTATTTTTCCCCCTTCATATTATTGAGTAATTATATTCTGGAAGAAAATTCAAATTCCTTCATCAGCTATAATATCATTTATTTACAAACTGAAGTATCTATTAAGAATAAAAAGAGGTAAGAACATTTTTAATCATTTATAACTGACATAAACTATTTACTTGTTAATATTAACTTTCGTGTTTTGGCATCATATATTTTATAACCAATTTCAAAATTATGGTCTTTTGTCACTGTCACTCTACAATAATAAGGGATTGACTTTCCGTAAGCATCAAGGTCAGGAATATCTTTGAAAGTAAACACCTCACCAGTATTAAGCATATTAAAGTCCGCTTCAGAAGAACGACCTGATGAATCTATCTCGATAACACACTTCCCACTAACGACATCATATTCCTTCAGCACAACATATTTTAGGCTTGGAAGAGTAACCGCTAAAAGTAAAACACCAATAAATAAGTATCCAAGGCATTTAACTATACCAATATTATTAATAAAGCCAAATACTGCGGCTATTACAAACAAGGTTCCAAGTATGAACATTATATAAAAAAAAGACATTTTTTCACTTCCTATAACAATTATATGGAAAATAATAATACCTCTTCTTCCACTATACTGCCCCTTTGTGCAACAAGAAAAGCTGCCAAAATGGCAGCTGGATCTTTAAACTCTTACACCAGTTTGTTTAAGTATATTTCTTCACAATCTATGCTGAACCATCAGTTAAATAGCAGGGTCATAAAAGTTTTTTAAATCTAATAATAGATTTAATCTCCTTTTGCTTTCCTGAAAATCTTTTAATGCAAGGTCATAAAACATCCTAACGTCCATTTCTTCTTTTGGTTTAAAAAAATGTGTATCCCCATAGGGATCTACGGAAGAAAATTCTTTTCCCTCAAGAGCTTTTTCCCAATAGTCAATTCTCCATTGATTATGCTTAAAATCCTCAAACGAAATATGATATTCTTGTTCATAATTTTTCATCTGCTCAATTATTTTCAAGACTTTTTTAATCTTGTCATCTTCGAGTTCACTTATAATTTTAAGCAATTCTTCCTTATTTGACATTCCAATCACAGCCTAAACAAAATAATTTTCAATACTATATTTTTAACTAGTTCTAACTAAAGTAAACTGCCAGTTAGCTGAATACGACAAAGCCACCAAATTGCAATGGTAGCTGGAACTTCAACACTTGCATTCGATAGCCTTAATCAAGTTAATAGTTATTTTTTCTTGATGAAAGGTAAATCAGAAAAAGCTGAACCGAGTGATATAGCGAAAGGCAAAAATAAAACCTTTTGAAAATTTATTTCTGATGGTTTTTTAAAGTAGTAATAAATCAAACCGAGACAACTAATTAGGACAAAGCTAATAATGAATTTATATAATCTTTTTCTTATATCAACCCATTCAATCTTCCTTAAATTTAATATCGTTCCAATTACGAAATAAAAAACAAATAAAACAAGAAAAATCAAATAACCAAGTACAAATTTAGTGGCAAATGAATTATCAATGTTTTTATTAATTATAAATAATGTAATGATTAACCCGACAATACCTAACGTATACATTAGAATCGCAAAAAAGTTTTTCTTCATTAAATAACCGCCTTCGTTTATTGTCTTCCAAAGTCTATTTTCTCAAAATTCAACTTACATTTTCTACTGGAAATTATTAGCTATCGAACTAACCGGCTCCGTTAGTTGAAGATTGCCGTACTGTATCAAATTTAATAATCAGGTTAATAATTCCTCTAAAAATAGAATTTTTATGGAGAGATGTATTTTGCTATTATCAAAAGCCTGGGAAATTTATGAATCTGATAAACGAATTGAAGGGTTCTCCCAACAGACTTTAAATGCCTATAAACTTCAAGCGTTGTTGGTGATACGGTATTTTGAGGTTGTAAAACTCGAAACCATTACTACTATCAAATTAAAAGAATACTTGGCAAAGTCAAGTGAAAATCTATAGCTATCCAGCTTAGCTCACCGTATACGTTTTATAAAATCACTTTTCCGTTGGTCACACGAGGAAGGACATTTTTTAAAGAATCCGGTTTCTAAATTAAAAGAACCTAAAGTAGGAAAACGAATCCCAAAATTTTTAACGGAAAGAGAAATCGAATACTTAAGGGAAGCCTGTGGTTCGTAAAGAAAAATTAATAAAACAATCTTATTCTATTATTAATAATGGTACTTTTTGGATATTATACTGGAGGTGAATTACTATTTAATAATGAAGGGAGATTTAGGTATGGAGGTAACATTTACAGTAAGCAAATGGGATGAAAAGCCAGTAGACGACACTAGAAAAGAATTCCCTATTAATATTGCCCATGTTGAATATGATATTGAGGGTGAATTAACAGGAAAAGCCTTTGTTGAATATTTATTATTTTATATAGACTCTACTATAGATGATGGTCACTTAGCCACTTCTAAAATTTCCGGATTTCTGCATTTCGAAGGAACTTACAAGGGAAAACAGGGGACATTTACAGCTATAGAGCAAGGAATATTTGATAAAGGAAATCTAGATTCTCCAGCAACAATGCACCTTTAGTTGAATAATAAAAAAGCTAGCAATATTAGCCAGCTCTTCTTGTATTACAATCCACTTGTTGAAAGAAACACCTATTCTTCCATAAAAATTCGTGCGTAGTATTCCGTTTCTTCATCTAATTTGTTGTCTTTTCTCAATTCCTCAATAGTTTCTTTTCGGTCATCTTCAATCACTTGAAAACTTCCTGAAACATTTGGTGTTTTCCCTTTGTTTTTATCCATACTTTCACTCCTACATTTCATCTAATTTATATTAGGATATTCATTTCCCTTTTCATTTTGTGTTTAATTTATAACTTTATTCAAATGCTCATTATGGTTTCTTCTTTCACTAAACTGCTCGATAGTTGAATAGTCTCAACCGTTTCAAATTCGAGAATCGAGTCAATAATTTCTCTAAATTTAGGTCATAAGAAAAGTGAGACTACGAGGATATATGCACAGTTAAGTGGGAGTTTAAGGCAAGAGCTTTATAGGAAGTATTTTTAAAAAGGGACACAAAAAAGCAATCCTAAAAAAATGCATTGCTTTTCTTCAAGTCTTGCACCCGTTAGTATAAGTGAGAATTTTCACAATCTTTTTTTTACTTGAACAATATCTAATCCATTAATGTGTAGGGGCGTTTAAAATAAACGCCTTCTTACTAAAGAAAAGCACCCGAATGCGGAAGATCAGAAGATTGGTTCTATTTTTAACACAAATTCTTCTTCTAATGTTTATTTACTTTTTACACAATATTTCATAGTTTAATTTTATAGGTGTATAAATAGGTTTTGTTACTAAAATTATTCCCGTCAATTATCAAGGAGGAAAATTAACTTGTTCCATGACAATATTTAGTTTCTTATATTGCGTCTGCACATATAGGAGTTATTCAACAATGGTTGAATAGTGACATGAAAGAATCCCCTCAAGAAATGGCTCGTATTTTATCGACCATTACAGTTAATGGTCCCTTCTTTGCTGCTGGGTTAAAAACATAAATTAGTAAAAGGGACAGTGCCTAAAAAAAGCAGGTACTGTCCCTTTATTATTAATATTGCTTCTTCAACTAACCTCCCTCAAT
>NZ_NUOW01000036.1:0-172555 GCF_002584635.1 Bacillus sp. AFS031507 | reverse complement strand
GGCAAATCTAAGACAACCAGTAATGGTTGTCTTTTTGTTATGTGGAGAAAATAATTTGTTTTTAGGTGATTAGGAATTTATGGTGCTGTAAACCAGGTAGTAAGTGATAAGTGTCCGATCTTAAGGCTCACAGTGCCGGTGCTCGAAGAAAAAAGGACCGAACGGTCACTCTGAGGGTTTCGAAGGACAAAATCTCACAAGTGAGCAGGAAAAAAGTCTATCGTAAAAATATTTTTTCCATCAAATGTTTGTAACATCAAACATTGCAAACACTAAGTATGATTGGAAGACAAGTGGGTGATATGATGGATTGGATGGAATTGCTGCATCACTATAAACTGATAAGTATTCTAATAGCTGCTGTTATTGCAAGGGCCATTGTTTTAATCATAAATAATACGGTTCATAACTTTTTTCTAAAAACCCATTTCATTGAGGAACGAAAAGAGCAAACGATTGAAAGCATGATCCGCTCTTTAACAAAATACACAGTTACGATTAGTTTCATTTTTTTTGCGATATCCCAATATGTAAGTAATTTTGGAAGAATTCTTGCTGGGGCAGGGGTTGTCGGGGTAATCGTTGGGTTTGGGGCGCAGAGCTTAATCAAAGATATTCTCTCAGGTATTTTCTTAATTTATGAAAAGCAGCTGCATAAAGGCGATTTTATCACAATAAATAATACCTTTAATGGAACGGTTGTGGATATAGGATTAAGGTTCTTAAAGATTAGAGAATGGAGTGGAAAGGTTTTAACGATAAGCAATGGAGAAGTAAAACAGATTCACAACTTTAATATCGATCAAATGAGGGTGATTGAAAGAGTAGTGGTAAGCTATCGAGAAAATCCTGAAAGGGTATTTGAAATTCTTGAGATTGCCTGTGAAAAAATGAATGAAGTACACAAACCATGTTTAAAGTTAGACCACTCCAATTGTGCGATAGAGCCGTTCAAAGTATATGGGATGACTACAATCAATTCGGGTTATCGAGGGATAGAATACACGGTAACGGGTCTTGTGGATGATGCCTATTACTGGGATGCGGCAAAAGGAGCAAGAAGGATTATTGCTCAAACCCTGTTTGATTACGAAATAAAATTGGCAGAAGATACTATGTTATTAAGAGAGGTAGAAAATGCCTTACTGAGAGAGAGACATTAAAGGTGGAAAGAGAGGTAATTAGTGTCAATGGGTAAAAAGAAAATGCAATTTGAGGTACAGGAAAATGAAAGTATTGAGGACTGCTTGAATAGAATGAAAAAGTTGGGATATACGCCCGTACGCCGAACGGAGAAGCCAATTTTTCAAGAAATCAAAAAAGGCAGCGAAACTATTTATGAACCTGTAGCACGTCAAATCATCTTTGAAGGCATATTAACAGAGTAAAACACGAACATTATAGTTCGATTTCAAAATAACGTTCGATTTATTTGTTGACACCTTCCTGAGTTGATTGTAATATATAGGAGTGAATTAAACAATTTATCTTTACCCTCGTATATCCATGGGGATATGGCCCATAAGTTTCTACCCAATAACCGTAAATTATTGGACTATGAGGGAAAGTCAATATGTTCGGTAGATTAAGGGCTGGCCCCTTTCTATTGTTATGCCCGAACAAATGGCTTTCTCTTTCTTGAGAAGCTATTTGTTCGGGCTTTTTATTTAGGTAAAAAAGGAGGATTAGCGATGTCCATTCTTGTTGGAGTTATCATGGGGAGTAAATCGGATTGGGAATCAATGAAATATACTTGTGAGGTTCTCGACCAGTTAGAAATTGCTTATGAAAAAAAAGTGGTATCAGCCCATCGGACACCTGATTTGATGTTTACATATGCGAAGGAAGCCAGAGATAGAGGTTTAAAGGTGATTATTGCCGGAGCCGGCGGTGCGGCCCACCTTCCCGGAATGGTAGCTTCACAAACCATCTTACCGGTCATCGGTGTTCCCGTACAAACACAGGCATTAAAGGGATTGGATTCTTTGTTGTCTATCGTCCAAATGCCGGGTGGTGTACCTGTAGCAACAGTCGCGATTGGCAAAGCGGGTGCAGTGAATGCAGGTTTACTAGCTGCACAAATATTAGCAACGGGTGACGCTGAATTAGCTGGAAAATTAGAAGCAAGAAGAGAAGCAACTAAACAAGAGGTACTGGAAAGTAGTGATCAACTTGTCTAACAAAACGATTTTACCAGGAGCAACGATAGGAATTATCGGCGGTGGCCAACTTGGTCGTATGATGGCTCTAGCGGCAAAGGCTCAAGGCTTTCGAATTGCGGTATTAGAACCGGCGGAAGATTCTCCGTGCGGACAAGTCGCAGATATTGAAGTCATTGGGGCTTATGATGATCGCAAAGCCATCGGTAAATTAGCAGAAGTTAGTGATGTCATCACATATGAATTTGAAAACATTGATGCGGATACATTAGACTGGTTATGTGATCAAGCTTATGTGCCGCAAGGGCCGCGGCTGTTAACGGTCACGCAGGACAGGATTAAGGAGAAAGCAGCCATCCAACAAGCTGGGGTAGATGTTGCACCATATGAAGTAGTTAACAGCATGGAGGATTTATTTTTAAAAATTAACACCATTGGTTACCCGGCTGTCCTGAAAACGGCAAGAGGCGGTTATGACGGAAAAGGGCAGCTGGTGATTAGGGAACCTCAGGATTTATCGAAGGGGGAACCCCTTCTAAAACATGGTGCCTGTGTAGTTGAAAAATGGATTCCCTTCGAAAAAGAGATATCGGTGATTGTGACAAGAAAGCTTGATGGTGAAACGACATTTTTTCCAGTCGCTGAAAACATTCATGAAGAAAATATTTTAGATACGACGATTGTTCCTGCACGAATTTCACAAGTTTTACAAAGAGAAGCTATTCAACTGGCAAAGAAGCTGGCCGATTCGTTACAATTAGTCGGGACGCTTGCTGTCGAAATGTTTTTGACTAGTGATGGAACCATTTATATAAATGAACTGGCGCCACGGCCGCATAATTCTGGCCATTTCACAATTGAAGCTTGTGAAACGTCACAGTTCGAGCAGCATATCCGTGCAATCTGTAATTGGCCGCTAGGAAATACGGGGCTATTAAAACCGGCAGTTATGGTCAACCTATTAGGAGAGCATCTTGAAAACCTTTATGAGGAAATTCCAACTTTGAATGACTGGAAGATTCATTTATATGGAAAAAAGGAAGCAAAAATCAAACGGAAAATGGGCCATGTGACGATTTTGCGAGAGAGTGTCGAAGCGGCTCTTGCGGAAATTAATGAAAGCAGCATCTGGAAAAAAACAAAAGAAAAGATCGGGGGATAAAA
Source organism: Bacillus sp. AFS031507 (assembly GCF_002584635.1). NCBI lineage: Bacteria > Bacillati > Bacillota > Bacilli > Caryophanales > Bacillaceae > Bacillus > Bacillus sp. AFS031507. The sequence continues at coordinate 169,232 of NZ_NUOW01000036.1, read as the reverse complement.
CATGATTGATCGTTATACTAGACCGGAAATGGGAGCTATTTGGACGGAGGAAAACCGCTTTAATGCTTGGCTTGAGGTAGAAATACTTGCTTGTGAGGCATGGGCGGAACTTGGGGATATTCCAAAGGAAGATGTTAAGAAACTTCGTGAAAATGCCTCTTTTAATATTGACCGCATTAAGGAGATTGAAGAGGAAACACGGCACGACGTGGTTGCATTCACCCGCGCTGTTTCCGAAACATTAGGGGAAGAGAGGAAATGGGTCCATTACGGCCTAACGTCAACAGATGTGGTTGATACGGCTCTTTCTTATTTATTAAAGCAGGCCAATGCGATTTTACAAAAAGACTTAGAAAACTTTGTTGAGATACTAAAAAATAAAGCCAAGGAACATAAATTAACGGTAATGATGGGACGGACGCACGGAGTTCATGCGGAGCCGACCACATTTGGTTTAAAGCTTGCCCTTTGGTATGAAGAAATGAAACGGAACCTGGAGCGCTTTAGACAAGCGGCAGAGGGTATCGAGTTCGGAAAGATTTCAGGTGCGGTGGGGACATACGCGAATATTAATCCGTTTGTAGAACAGTATGTTTGTGAAAAATTAGGGTTGCAACGGGCGCCGATTTCGACGCAAACCTTGCAGCGCGACCGCCATGCCCACTACATGTCGACGCTTGCTTTGATTGCAACTTCTATTGAGAAATTCGCTGTTGAGGTTCGCGGGCTGCAAAAGAGTGAAACTCGTGAAGTGGAAGAGTTTTTTGCAAAGGGACAAAAGGGATCTTCGGCAATGCCTCATAAACGAAATCCAATTGGTTCAGAAAATATGACTGGTTTGGCCCGCGTGATTCGCGGCTATATGATGACGGCTTACGAAAATGTACCGCTTTGGCATGAACGTGATATCTCTCATTCATCTGCGGAACGGATCATTTTGCCGGATGCCACGATTGCTTTGAATTATATGTTGAACCGCTTTGGTAACATTGTGAAGAACCTAACCGTTTATCCGGAGAATATGAAGCGCAACATGGATCGTACCCTAGGGTTGATTTATTCCCAACGTGTACTGCTTGCACTGATTGATAAGGGGCTATCACGCGAAGAAGCTTATGACACAGTACAGCCAAAGGCGATGGAAGCCTGGGAGAAACAAGTTCCTTTCCGCAGCTTAATTGAAGCAGAGGATAAAATTACTTCGCTGCTATCCAGTGCTGAAATTGCCGATTGTTTTGATTATAGCTATCATCTGCAACATGTAGATACAATTTTTGACCGCTTAGGGTTGAATGAGTAAAGGGACATGTGACTAAAACATAAAAAAGGCGAGAACTGGGGCACTCATGCCCCTCGCCTAGTAAGAAGATTCCCAATATTGCAAAACAGGAGGCGTTTCTACAATGAAAAAACCTTTATACGAAGGAAAAGCGAAACGAATTTATGCAACTGACGACGAACAGATTGTTTTGGTTGAGTATAAGGATTCAGCAACTGCCTATAACGGACAAAAGAAGGCTGACATCACAGGAAAAGGCCGTTTAAATAACGAGATTACTAGTTTATTATTTTTAAAACTTAAAGAACAGGGAATTGAATCCCACTTTATCGAGCGTATATCTGAAATAGAACAATTGGTGAAAAAAGTAACCATTATTCCGCTTGAAGTAGTTGTTCGAAATATTGCGGCAGGAAGCCTTGCAAATAGATTGGGAATCGAAGAGGGCCGCGAGTTATCAACGCCGATTGTTGAGTTTTACCTGAAAAACGATGAACTTGGAGATCCGCTTGTAACATTAGATCACATCCTTGAACTGCAAGTTGCAACTGAAGAGGATGCAGCAATTTTACGAGAAAAAGCACTTCAAATTAATACAGTTTTATCAAGCTTCTTCAATGAACTGGGCATACGTCTCATCGATTTTAAACTAGAGTTTGGAAAAGACAAGGACGGTCAAATATTGCTTGCCGATGAAATTTCGCCCGACACCTGCAGGCTATGGGATAAAGAAACCAATGAAAAGCTCGATAAGGATGTATTCCGCCGTGATTTAGGAAGTTTAACAGATGCTTATGAAAATATTTTAGCGAGATTGGGAGGACGTCAGCATGTATAAAGTAAAGGTATTTGTCACGTTAAGAGAAAGTGTATTAGACCCACAGGGGAAAGCAGTAACCAACTCTTTACATTCTCTAAACTATAAGGAAGTAGCCGATGTCCGAATCGGTAAATATATGGAGTTAACGATTGAAAAATCAGAGCGGGATATTAATGAAGTGATCAATGAAATCTGTACCAACCTTTTAGCAAATCCGGTCATTGAAGATTACCGATACGAAGTAGAGGAGTGTGTTACTCTGTGAAATTTGCGGTGATTGTCTTCCCAGGATCAAATTGTGACGTTGATATGTTCCATGCCATTCAAGATGAACTTGGAGAGCAAGTGGAATATGTTTGGCATGATTCTGAAAGCTTAGAAGAATTTGATGGAATTCTGCTTCCAGGCGGCTTTTCATATGGGGACTATTTGCGCACTGGAGCTATCGCTAGGTTCAGTAATGTCATGAAGGAAGTTATCAAAGCGGCAGAAGCAGGAAAGCCAGTTCTTGGAGTATGTAACGGATTTCAAATTCTGCTCGAAGCAGGGTTACTTCCTGGCGCTATGAGACGAAACGAAAGCCTCTCATTTATTTGTAAGCCTGTTGAGTTAAAAGTCGAAAACAATCAAACAATGTTTACCTCTGAATACAGCAAAGGGGAATCAATCGTTGTCCCTGTTGCGCACGGTGAAGGAAATTACTATTGTGACGAGGAAACACTTGCGAAGCTGAAAGAAAACAATCAAATTGTTTTTACCTATAATCAAAATCCGAACGGTAGTCTTGCTGATATCGCTGGAATTACCAATGAAAAAGGAAACGTTCTTGGGATGATGCCTCACCCGGAAAGAGCAGTAGATGAACTATTAGGCGGCGCCGATGGACTGAAAATGTTCCAATCGATTGTGAAAACTTGGAGGGAAGCATATGTTGTCAACGCTTGAACCAAATCCTAACCAGATCAAAGCAGAAAAAATATATCAGCAAATGGGTTTGTCCGACGAAGAATTTGCAATGGTTGAAAACATTCTTGGACGTACACCGAATTATACCGAAACTGGCCTTTTTTCCGTCATGTGGTCGGAACATTGCAGCTACAAAAATTCAAAGCCGATTCTAAGAAAGTTCCCGATTACAGGGGAACGAGTTTTACAAGGACCTGGTGAAGGTGCGGGTATTGTCGATATCGGCGATGAACAGGCTGTTGTTTTTAAAATAGAAAGTCATAATCACCCATCAGCTATTGAACCATATCAAGGAGCGGCAACCGGCGTAGGCGGTATTATCCGCGATGTGTTCTCGATGGGAGCAAGACCAATCGCCATGTTAAACTCACTTCGCTTTGGTGAACTTGATTCCGCCCGGGTACGTTATTTATTTAAAGAGGTCGTCGCAGGGATTGCCGGCTATGGCAACTGTATTGGAATTCCAACAGTTGGCGGCGAAATCCAATTCGACCCTTGCTATGAAGGAAATCCGTTAGTCAATGCCATGTGTGTTGGACTAATTGACCATAAGGACATCAAAAAAGGGCAAGCGCATGGTGAAGGCAATACTGTCATGTATGTTGGGGCTAAAACTGGCCGAGACGGAATTCATGGTGCAACCTTTGCTTCCGAGGAATTAACGGAACAATCCAATGAGGATCGTCCTGCAGTTCAAGTAGGCGACCCATTTATGGAAAAATTACTGCTTGAAGCCTGCTTAGAATTAATTCATTTTGATGCACTTGTTGGCATTCAGGACATGGGTGCAGCGGGACTTGTCAGCTCATCTGCGGAAATGGCCAGTAAAGCAGGAATGGGAATTGAAATGAATTTAGACTTAGTTCCACAGCGGGAAACAGGGATGTCTGCTTACGAAATGATGCTGTCTGAATCACAAGAACGGATGCTCATCGTCGTGAAAAAAGGTAGAGAACAAGAAATCGTCGAGCTTTTTGAAAAATACGGACTTGAAGCAGTTGGTATCGGGACAGTCACTAGCGATAAACAGCTTCGTCTCATTCATAATGGGGAAATCGTTGCGGACGTTCCGGCTGATGCGTTAGCGGAAGATGCACCGGTTTACCAAAAACCGTCAAAAGAACCAAGCTATTTTAAGGAATTCCAAGCGATGGAGAACGAAATTCCACAGGTAGATGATGTGAAAGAAACGCTTTTACAAATTTTACGTCAGCCAACTGTTGCAAGTAAGGAATGGGTGTATGAGCAGTACGATTACATGGTGCGTACCAATACAGTCGTTTCCCCAGGATCAGATGCTGCTGTTGTTAGAATTCGCGGAACAAGGAAAGCATTAGCGATGACAACGGATTGTAATTCCCGCTATGTCTATTTAGATCCAGAAATGGGTGGGAAGATCGCCGTGGCAGAAGCAGCCCGCAATATTGTTTGTTCTGGTGCGGAACCATTAGCGATTACTGACAACCTAAATTTCGGAAACCCGGAAAAACCAGAAGTGTTCTGGCAGATTGAAAAAGCTGCGGATGGCATGAGCGAAGCCTGCCGTGTTCTTGAGACACCGGTAATTGGTGGAAACGTCTCTTTATATAACGAAACAAGTGGAACAGCGATCTATCCAACACCAGTCGTAGGGATGGTTGGTTTAGTAACCGATATTGATCATATTACGACACAGCACTTTAAAAATAGCGGCAACCTTATTTATTTAGTCGGGGAGACGAAGGATGAATTCGGCGGCAGTGAACTGCAAAAGCTTCTGAACGGAAAGGTGTTCGGTAAAGCCCCTGAATTAAATATAACGATTGAAAAAGAAAGACAAAATCAGGTCCTAGCTGCGATTCGTGCAGGATTGGTTCAATCAGCTCATGACCTATCAGAAGGCGGTTTAGCCGTGGGGTTAGCTGAATGTCTTTTTGCGAATGAAAAGCTTGGAGCGGAAGTAGAAATAGAGGGGAACCTAGTTTCTGCCTTATTCAGTGAAACACAATCTCGTTTCCTTTTGTCAGTAAAAGAAGAAGATAAGCTTGAGTTTGAAAGTTTAGTAGACGCAGTACAAATCGGTTTAGTGAATGATACAGCTAAATTGCAAATCTCAATGGGTGAGTCAACCGTACTTGAAGCTTCAATTGAAGAATTAAAAGATGCCTGGAAAGGGGCGATCCCATGTTACCTGAAATCAAGGGATTAAATGAAGAGTGTGGAATTTTTGGGGTTTGGGGACATGTAGACGCAGCACAACTTACCTATTATGGACTTCACAGCCTTCAGCATCGCGGCCAGGAAGGAACAGGCATTGTTGTATCTGATGGAAGTAAGTTAAAAGGCGTAAAGGGCGAAGGGCTCGTGTCCGAAATCTTTACGGCCAGTGCCATGAAGGAATTGACAGGTACTGCAGCGATTGGACACGTTCGGTATGCAACAGCAGGCGGCGGCGGTTACGAAAATGTTCAGCCGCTCTTGTTTCATTCACAAACAGGAAGTCTTGCCCTTGCACATAATGGAAACCTAGTTAATGTGAACTCATTAAAACATCAGCTTGAGGCTCAAGGGAGTATTTTTCAAACCAGCTCTGATACAGAGGTTTTAGCTCACCTTATGAAAAGAAGCGGTTATTCTGATTCAAGGGACCGTGCCAAAAACGCACTCTCGATGTTAAAAGGGGCGTATGCCTACTTAATTATGACAGAAAACGAATTAATGGTGGCTCTAGATCCGCACGGCTTAAGACCTCTTTCGCTTGGATGCCTTGGTGATGCCTATGTTGTTGCATCAGAAACCTGTGCTTTTGATGTGGTGGGTGCGGAATATATTCGCGATATTCGCCCGGGGGAACTATTAATTATCAATGATAACGGGATAACTTCTGAACAATTCGCTGTAAATACAACAAAAGCTATTTGTACGATGGAATATATTTATTTTTCAAGACCGGATAGTAACATTCAAGGAATCAACGTCCATACCGCCCGTAAAAACCTCGGGAAAAGAATGGCAGTAGAAGCCCCGTTTGAGGCGGATGTCGTCACAGGTGTACCAGATTCTAGTATTTCAGCTGCGATTGGTTATGCCGAAGCAACGGGAATTCCCTATGAAATGGGATTAGTCAAAAACCGCTATGTCGGAAGGACGTTCATCCAGCCTTCTCAATCGTTACGAGAGCAAGGGGTAAAAATGAAGCTTTCCCCTGTACGTGGCGTAGTAGAAGGAAAGCGAGTCGTGATGGTGGACGATTCGATTGTTCGAGGAACAACAAGCAGGCGGATTGTCACGATGCTAAAAGAGGCAGGAGCAACTGAGGTTCACGTGGTGATTACGTCTCCACCAATTAAAAACCCGTGCTTCTATGGAATTGATACATCGACAAAAGAAGAATTGATTGCCTCTGATAAATCAATCGAAGAAATGAGAGAACTGATTGGTGCGGACACGCTAACGTTTATTAGCGTGGAGGGAATGATCGAAGCGATTGGTAGAAAAGATGGGGACGGCACAAGCGGTTATTGCCTTGGCTGTTTTACCGGAAATTACCCAACCGAAATTTATCCTGACACACTCCAATATTATTACCAAAAGTAGAAAGGGGCGAGCAGCGTGGCAAATGCATATAAGCAAGCAGGAGTTAATATTGAAGCAGGCTATGAAGCAGTAGAGAGAATGAAAAAGCATGTTCAAAAAACAGCCCGGGCTGGCGTCCTTGGCGGTTTGGGTGGATTTGGCGGCATGTTTGATTTATCAGCACTACAATTAAAAGAACCAGTTTTGGTGTCAGGCACCGATGGTGTGGGCACGAAACTGATGATTGCCTTTTGGATGGATAAGCATGATACGATTGGAATCGATGCAGTCGCGATGTGTGTTAATGATATTGTTGTACAGGGTGCAGAGCCCTTGTTCTTTTTAGATTACATTGCGTGTGGAAAAGCGGAGCCTGAAAAAATAGAGGCAATTGTCAAAGGAATTGCCGACGGTTGTGAGCAGGCTGGCTGTGCGCTAGTTGGCGGAGAAACAGCTGAAATGCCTGGATTGTATAGTGAAACGGAGTATGATTTAGCCGGATTTACGGTTGGTGCCTGTGAAAAATCGCAGCTCATCACGGGCGAAACGATTCAAGCGGGTGATGTGCTGATTGGCTTAGCATCGAGCGGGATTCACAGCAATGGTTATTCACTTGTAAGAAAAGTATTTAATGACTGGTCGTTACTTGATTTTGTTGATGAACTCGGGTGTACATTAGGAGAAGAGTTGCTCAAGCCTACAAAAATTTATGTGAAACCGATTTTGTCCGCGTTGAAAAAGTTCCAATTAAAAGGGATGGCTCATATAACAGGCGGCGGATTTATTGAAAATATTCCGCGCATGCTGCCAGCGGGTCTAGGTGCAGAGTTGTATGAAAAAAGCTGGGATATCCCACCTGTTTTTAAACTACTATCTTCTCATGGACAAATTGATTACCAAGAGATGTATAATATTTTTAACATGGGGATCGGCATGGTGATCGCTGTGGATCCGGAAAATGCAGCTGACCTGTTAGAACATTTTAACCAATCTGGAGAAACTGCGTATGAAATTGGTGTGGTAACTGGGAATGAAGGAATTAATATCAAGGCTCAAGGTGGACGCCTATGAAAAAGATAGCTGTGTTTGCATCAGGGAGCGGAAGCAATTTCCAGGCCATTATTGATGTAGTTCAAGCAGGCCATCTTGATGCAAATATTTCTCTTTTAGTTTGCGACAAACCGGGTGCTTTTGCGATTGAAAGAGCAAGAGCAGCAAAGATCCCGAGTTTTGTTTTTACCGCAAAGGACTATACTAGTAAGGAACATTATGAGGAAGAAATTTTAGCTCAATTAAAGACCTCGGGTGTAGAATTCATTGTCCTTGCCGGGTACATGCGCTTGATTGGTTCGAAATTGTTAGCTGAGTATAAAGGAAGAATCGTCAATATCCACCCGTCACTGCTTCCAGCTTTTCCTGGCAAAGATGCGATTGGGCAGGCGTTGGCGGCTCAAGCGAAGTGGAGCGGTGTCACCATCCATTTTGTTGATGAGGGAATGGATACGGGCCCAATCATTATTCAGGAGCGGGTTCGACTCGACGAAAATGAGACAAGAGAAAGCCTACAGCAGAAAATCCAGAAAAGCGAACATAAACTTTATCCATCCGTACTGCAAATGCTATTGACACAAGGAGATGTAATCAATGACACAAAAGCGCGCGCTAATTAGTGTTTCTGACAAAAATGGAATAACTGAATTTGCAAGGGAATTAGTCAGCCTAGGATATGAACTTATTTCCACAGGAGGCACGAAAAAGGCTCTTCAAGAGCAGGGTATACCTGTTCTTAGCGTTAGTGATGTAACTAATTTTCCGGAAATTTTAGAAGGTCGTGTGAAAACATTAAATCCATTGATCCATGGCGGCTTGCTTGCAAAACAGGATGATGTAAAGCATCAACAACAGCTAGACGAGCATGGAATACAAGCAATTCAACTGGTTTGCGTCAATCTTTATCCTTTCCAGCAAACAATCGAAAAACCAGATGTTACAGTTGCCGATGCGATTGAAAATATTGATATTGGCGGTCCAACGATGCTTCGTGCTTCTGCTAAAAACCATCAATATGTCACTGTTGTGGTTGATCCAACTGACTATGAGACCGTAATTGCTGAATTAAAAGCAGATGGTGAAACGAAGTTTGAAACAAGAAGAAAGCTTGCAGCAAAGGTGTTCCGCCACACGGCAGCCTATGATGCCTTAATTGCGGAGTATATGACCCATTTGGCTGAAGAAAAAAACCCAGAGACATTAACAGTAACATATGAATTAAAGCAGTCTCTTCGTTATGGGGAAAATCCACATCAACAAGCAGCTTTTTATAAAAAGCCACTTGGTTCGACATTCTCGATTGCTAATGCCGTCCAGCTTCATGGAAAAGAGCTATCTTATAACAATATCAACGATGCGGATGCAGCCCTGCAGATTGTTAAAGAGTTTGCAGGACCAGCGGCTGTAGCCGTAAAGCATATGAATCCATGCGGTGTTGGAACAGGTGAAACAGGGTATGATGCGTTTACAAAAGCATTTGCGGCGGATCCTGTGTCCATTTTTGGCGGAATCATTGCTTTTAACCGTGAAGTAGATGCCCAAACAGCAAGCAAACTTCATGAAATTTTCTTAGAGATTATCATTGCACCTTCCTTCTCAGAGGAAGCATTAGCAATTTTAACTGGGAAAAAGAATCTTCGCCTGCTAACCATTCCATTTAATGATGTTAAAAAACCAGAGTTAAAAATGACAACGATTGAAGGCGGATTGTTAGTTCAGGAGCAAGACCGTTATACATTAGAAGATGCGAACGTCACGGTTGCCACGAAAAGACAACCGACAGATGCAGAATGGGAAGCATTAAAGCTTGGCTGGAAAGTTGTCAAGCATGTGAAATCAAATGCGATTGTGGTTACTAATGAGGATATGACAATTGGTATTGGTGCTGGACAGATGAACCGAGTAGGTGCAGCTGAAATTGCGCTGAAGCAAGCTGGTACAAAGGCTGAGGGAGCGGCTCTTGCATCAGACGCCTTTTTCCCAATGGACGATACCGTTGAAGCAGCGGCGAAAGCCGGAATTACCGCAATTATTCAGCCGGGCGGATCCATCCGTGATGAGGATTCTATTAAAAAGGCTGATGAATATGGAATTGCAATGGTGTTTACAGGAGTTAGACATTTCAAACATTAAACCGATGGAGGGCATTCGATGAACGTACTGATTATCGGCCGTGGTGGTAGAGAACATGCAATTTGCCGAAAAGTAAGTGAAAGCGCAGGATTAGAAAAAGTATTTGTTGCTCCTGGTAATCCCGGAATGGCAGATGTAGCGGAACTTGTCTCGATTGCAGAGTCCGAGCATGAACAGCTCCTTCAGTTCGCTAAGGCCAATGGAGTGGGCTTAACAATTATTGGTCCAGAGGTACCCTTGCTAGAGGGACTTGCTGACAAATTTGAAGCTGCTGGTTTGGCGGTATTCGGTCCCCGCCAAGCGGCAGCCGAGATCGAAGGAAGCAAGTCATTCGCAAAGGAATTAATGAAGAAATATCAAATTCCTACGGCTGATTATGCTGTTTTCACTAAATATGAGGATGCCCGTAACTATATTGAGGAAAAAGGTGCGCCGATTGTCATTAAAGCGGACGGATTAGCAGCAGGAAAAGGTGTCACCGTAGCGCTCACGAAAGAAGAGGCCCTCGCTAGCGTGGAAGAAATGCTTATTGATGCAAAATTCGGTGCAGCGTCATCTCGTGTAGTCATTGAAGAGTTTTTAGCGGGTGAGGAATTTTCGTTAATGGCATTGGTGAATGGTGAGGTCGTCGTACCATTAGAAATCGCTCAAGATCATAAACGCGCCTATGATGGTGACCTTGGTCCAAATACAGGCGGAATGGGTGCTTACTCACCTGTTCCTCAGATCGGTGCGGAGACCGTTCAAACGGCTGTTGATACTGTCCTTATTCCGGCGGCAAAAGCAATGGTACAAGAAGGCAGAAGTTTTTGCGGCGTGTTATATGCGGGTTTGATAAAAACACCTGATGGTCCAAAGGTGATTGAATTTAATGCCCGTTTTGGTGATCCAGAGACACAAGTAGTGCTGCCTAGATTGAAATCGGATTTAGTTCAAGTCGTGTTGGAGCTCTTAAATGGAGGATGTCCCACTCTTGAATGGGATGAACAGGCTATGATCGGTGCTGTAGTGGCTGCGAAAGGGTACCCTGAGGCATATGAAAAGGGTGCAGTGTTAACAGGGTTAGCAGACTTAAATGATCAAGAGGTTTTCACTTTTCATGCAGGAACAGTGAAAAATGATGCAGGTGAGTTTGTTACTGCTGGAGGCAGGGTCCTTCTTGTAGGAGCCAAAGCCGAAAGTATAGTAGAAGCGCAAGAAAAAGTGTATCGTGAACTGGAAAAGTTAACATGTGATGGTGTGTTTTATCGAAAAGATATCGGTGCAAAAGCGATCCAACCTGCTACGCGCTAACGGGCTCGCCTCTTTCCAGTTCGACGAATAAACACATAAAGAAGTGCGACAATGCTGCCGATAATGGCAGTTAGAACAAACGACATATCCGTTAAATACTCCCAAAACATAAAAAATCAACTCCAATCAAGGGCTGACCGCTTTAGGGTCAGCTCTTTTTTAGCTTAAAAAAAATGAGATTCGATTGATTCTACAATTCCCCGATTTAAGTTGGATTATAGGGTACCAATTGATCCCCATCCCCATTAAGTCCTTCCATTCCATCCATTGAATCCATCGCCCGATCGTGATCCTCGATCATGCACTGACATTTTTCAAATAAAGCAGTAAGTGGACAATAGCGGACAATTCCCTCTGCTACCTTCATTGCCCCACACAAGGCAACAAACAAATAAGAATCTCTCCAAGGGTGTTTGACCAGTTTAGAGGTAGTCCAGGAAAGAATCGTTAAGCCAATCGTAATCCGAATTAATGCATTTAAGATACTAATATTTGGTTTAACATTCATTTTGTTCACTCCTTCACAAATTGTTTACAAATATTATCAATTCTTTAATGCGTTAAACAGTAAAATATGATAATATTGTATCTAAAGAATTTTTTGTAAGGGCTTTCTTTACTGTTAAATCAACTTATTATTGTATAGATAGTTTTTTTAAAAAGGGGAGGGAAGACGTATGCTAGAGCAACGCTACCGCTGGAAAAATAAACACTTACGCATGCATGTATCCGTTTTGGATGGAAAAACGTCTCCAACCATTTTATTGAAAAACGCCTTGTATTTAAATCAGACGTTTCAAAAGTGGTTAAGAGCAAATATTTGGATTTGTGAAGATCGGATTGTTTATGTGGGTGAGAACTTGCCAACACATCTTGATAACTGTGAAATCATTGATTGCACCAATGAGATTCTTGTTCCGGGATACATTGAACCACATGCCCATCCGTTTCAATTATATAATCCCCAAACACTGGCTGCGTATGCATCCCAGTTCGGGACAACGACATTAATAAATGACAATATGGCCCTTGTTTTACATTTGGAAAAAAGGGAAGCGTTTACATTATTAAAGGATCTTCGCTCGATTCCAACAACAATGTTTTGGTGGAGCCGTTTTGATTCACAAACAGAAATTCTGCATGAAGAAGAAATTTTTTCACATAGTAATGTTAAATCATGGCTTGAGCACGATGCGGTTCTTCAGGGCGGGGAATTGACAGGATGGCCCAAACTGCTTGATGGCGATGATATGATGCTCCATTGGATTCAAGAAGCAAAACGGATGCGCAAGCAAATTGAAGGCCACTTCCCAGGAGCTTCAGAAAAAACATTGGCAAAAATGATGCTGCTTGGTGCGGACTCTGACCATGAAGCGATGACAGGTGAAGAAGTATATAACCGATTAATGCAAGGGTATATGGTGTCTTTAAGGTATTCATCAATTCGACCTGATTTGCCAAACATATTGGATGATATGAAGCGACTAGGCATAGAGGCATATGATAGATTAATATTTAATACTGATGGCTCATCCTCAACCTTTTACGAGCAAGGAGTCACTGATGCGATGATTCGCATTGCCATTGAAAAAGGTGTTCCAACTATTGATGCTTATAATATGGCAACAGTAAACATTGCCCGCTATTACAATATTGATCATCTCCATGGTAATATTGCAACTGGCCGGGTAGCCAATATAAACTTCTTATCCAGTATTGAAAATCCAACACCTGTTTCCGTTTTAGCGAAAGGAAAATGGGTCAAACGGGATGGACAGCAAGTGGCCGATGCCTACCCTCCAATTACTTGGGACGAATATGGACTAAAGCCGATGGAGTTGGATTGGGATTTGTCAGTAGATGATATGCAGTTTTCCATGCCGTTTGGGATCAAGATGGAAAATGCCGTCATCACCAAGCCATATTCCATTTCTATTGATGCTTCAGGAGATGAACTGCCATCACATCATGATGAATGCTTTTTTACATTGATTGACCGCAATGGGAAATGGAGAATTAATACGTTATTAAAGGGATTTGCGACTACATTATCAGCATTGGCCAGTTCGTATTCAAGTACCGGAGATATTATTTTAATAGGAAAAAATAAACAAGATATGCTCCAGGCTTTTAATAGAATGAAAGAATTAGGCGGCGGCATTGTGATGGTTGAGGACAATCAGGTCGTGTGCGAGATGCCATTAACTTTAGGTGGAATCATGTCAAACCTTCCAATCGAAGAATTAATCAGTCAAGAAAAAAAGCTGCTTACCGAGTTAAGAGAACGAGGATATTCATTTTCAGATCCTATATACAGTCTTGCCTTCTTTTCTGCAACACATTTGCCTTACATTCGGATTACTCCACAGGGAATGTACGATGTAATGAATAAAACAGTACTCTTTCCGTCAATAATGCGTTAAACTGTAAGTGAGTAAAGTTTTAAAGCGTGAAAGTGTTTTTCTTTATTGAAAGTAAATAGGGGTGTGTTCATGAAGGGGTGTGTTCATGAAGATGAAAAAATGGGTTGTTTTCGTGATAGCTTTCCTGTTACTACTTTCTGGGTGTAGTGATAAGGAAAAGGTTAAGGAAACAGTAAAGAAGGAAAAACCTGTAACTCAAACAGAGAATAAACCAGAAGAGAAACAAGTTGACCCGTATTCTTATCCATTAACAGGGATTGGCTCTGAAATCAGCACAGATGGAAGAGCGGTAGCTGTAATGATTAATAATCACCCAAAAGCAAGACCCCAATCGGGCCTGAACAAGGCAGATATCGTCTATGAAATTCTAGCGGAGGGTGATATCACTCGCTTCCTGGCAGTATTTCAAAGTGAAAAGCCGGCAAATATTGGTCCGGTAAGGAGTGCAAGGGACTATTATATTTACTTGGCAAAAGGACTTAATGCCCTTTACATTGCCCATGGCTATAGCCCGGAAGCAAAGAAACTCCTAAATGGTAACTATATTGATAATTTAAATGGGATGGTCTATGATGGTACACTATTTAAACGCTCTAAAACCCGAAAAGCACCCCATAACTCCTATATTACGTATGAAAACATTTTAAAAGGTGCTAAGCAGAAGAAATACTCAATGGGAAAAAGTCCCGCACCATTTAAATTTTTCACAAAAGAAGAAAGTAAAAATATTACGGGTAAGGATGCTAAATCTGTTAAGATTACTTATTCTAAGAGTGGAATTTCTAATTCAGTCTTTAAATTTGACGATACGATCGGTAAATATATTCGTTTTTCAGGCAACGAGCAAACCATTGATTTAGATACAAATGAGCCTGTTTTGTTGGATAATATTTTTATTATCGAAGCTGAGCACCAGTTTATCGATTCCTATGGGCGTCGAGATATCGATTTTAAGTCTGGCGGAAAAGCCTATCTGCTTCAAAAGGGTAAGGTCAACCAAGTGGAGTGGATGAATAAGAACGGTGAAATTGTTCCAGTCAAAAATGGTGAAGAGGTTCCACTCGTACAAGGAAAAACATGGGTCAATGTTGTTCCAACCAAACCTGGTCTGCAGAATATTGCCACGTTTGATGTAAACTAAATGGACATTTTAAAGGGGTAAACAATATGCAAATTAATAAATTACGGGGCAAGGAGCTTGATCAATTGTTTCAAGCTGTTCTTTCCTTAAATGATCTTGAAGAGTGCTATCGCTTTTTTGACGATTTATGCACAATTAATGAAATTCAGTCATTAGCACAACGTCTTGATGTTGCAAGAATGCTACGCGAAGGGAATACGTATCATAAAATTGAAACGGAAACCGGAGCGAGCACAGCCACCATTTCACGGGTGAAACGCTGTTTGAACTATGGAAACGATACGTATGAAATGGTCCTTGAACGGGTTAAGGGCGAAACGACTGCAACTGAACAAGAATAAACAAACCGGAGAAATTGTTCTTCGGTTTTTCTTTTTCACTTTAAAAATGGTTATGATTTCTATATTTAGATTTAGTGTTTTCTTTTTTTATCGAATCGGCTAGTGCTATAATGGTGAAATGGAATTAATGATATGGGAGGATCTTTTTGATGTATGATTTTCGCGAGTGGCGGCATGTGTTTAAACTCGACCCAAATAA
Organism: Bacillus sp. AFS031507; assembly: GCF_002584635.1. Lineage (NCBI taxonomy): Bacteria > Bacillati > Bacillota > Bacilli > Caryophanales > Bacillaceae > Bacillus > Bacillus sp. AFS031507. The sequence goes on along the minus strand of NZ_NUOW01000036.1, from coordinate 154,032 downwards.
AGAAATAGCGGAAGACCGTTTAGAAAAAATCTGTGAATCAGGAACCGATGCCATTATCGTAGGTGGGACAGATGGGATTACATTAGAAAATGTCCTCGATTTGATGGCAAGAATTCGCAGGTTTTCGGTCCCATGTGTCCTTGAAGTATCAACGATTGAGACGGTTACACCAGGATTCGATCTTTATTTTATTCCAACCATTTTAAATAGCAGCGATACCAAATGGATTACGGGACTTCACCATCAAGCGGTTAAGGAATTTGGTGAAATCATGGATTGGGAAGAAATTGTCATGGAAGGCTATTGCATTTTAAACGAGGACTGCAAAGCTGCGAAACTGACAAATGCGAAAACAAACATAACCAATGAAGAGGTAATTGCTTACGCGGTAATGGCTGAAAAAATGTTTCAGCTGCCGATATTTTATGTAGAATATAGCGGTAAATATGGTGATATTGAACTGGTTGCGAACGTAAAAAAGTCGCTTGAAAATACTATCCTTTTTTATGGTGGAGGAATATCAACCATTGAACATGCCGCAGAAATGGCCAAGCATGCTGATGTCATTGTGGTCGGGAACGCCATTTATGAAAATTTTGACCTAGCCTTGGAAACAGTAAAGATTGACCGATCATTGCTAAAGTAGAAAAATAGAGTTAAGATAAAAATAAGAACAAATGTTTGTAATGGTGGTGGATATTAAATGCAATATTTAACTGATAAGCTATTAAACGGACTGAATCCAGAGCAGCAAAGTGCCGTTAAGGCAACCGATGGACCGCTGTTACTAATGGCTGGTGCTGGAAGTGGTAAGACAAGAGTTCTGACACATCGAATTGGCTATTTGATTGTAGAAAAAAGAGTAAATCCTTATAATATTTTAGCGATTACGTTTACAAATAAAGCCGCACGAGAGATGAGAGATCGAATCGGAAAAATGATGGGCGGGGCTGCCGAAGAAATTTGGATTTCCACCTTTCACTCGATGTGTGTAAGGATCTTACGCCGAGATATTGACCGAATCGGCTTTAATCGTAATTTTACGATTCTTGATTCAACTGATCAGCTATCCGTGGTCAAAGGAATTCTTAAGGAAAAAAATATTGATCCAAAGAAATTTGATCCACGTGCCATTTTAGGAGCGATTAGCTCAGCGAAAAATGAGTTAATCGAACCTGACGAATATAAGAAAACAGGTGGAGGCTATTTTGAAGATGTTGTAGGTAATGCGTACGAAGAGTACCAGAAGCGATTAAGAAAGAATCAAGCGCTGGACTTTGATGATCTCATTATGCTGACGATTCAATTATTTAGACGGATTCCTGATGTCCTCGAATATTATCAGCGCAAGTTTCAATATATTCATGTCGATGAGTATCAGGATACGAACAAAGCCCAGTATCTGTTAGTAAAGTTACTTGCAAGTCGTTTCAAGAATTTATGCGTAGTAGGGGATTCTGACCAATCCATTTATCGATGGCGCGGAGCGGATATCGCAAATATCCTTTCGTTTGAAAAAGACTATCCGAACGCAACGGTTATTTTACTAGAGCAAAACTACCGTTCAACAAAAAGGATTCTTCTAGCTGCCAATAAGGTCATCCAAAACAATCTAAACCGTAAAGCGAAGAACCTATGGACCGAAAACCCGGAAGGCAACAAACTTGTTTATTACCGTGCGGATAGTGAGCAGGGGGAAGCACAATTCGTTGCTGGAAAAATTAAAGAATTAACCCGTAATCATCAGAACAAATTAACCGACATTGCCATCCTTTATCGCACGAACGCTCAGTCCCGTGTCATGGAGGAAGTGCTTCTAAAATCGAATATCGAGTACTCAATCGTCGGCGGAACAAAGTTCTATGACAGGAAAGAAATTAAGGATATGCTGGCTTATTTACGCCTAATTTCCAATCCTGATGATGATATTAGCTTACGCCGTGTTATTAATGTTCCAAAGCGTGGGATTGGTTCAAGCTCCGTTGATAAAATTGCTGATTTTGCCGATATGCATGATTTATCCCTTTTCCAAGCACTTGAGTCCGTAGAATTATTAGGGTTAAGTCCGAAAATCACCAAAGCGGCAAGAGAATTTCGCGATTTAATCGGTAATTATACCAATATGCAAGAGTTTCTGTCTGTTACAGAACTAGTTGAAGAAGTACTGGAAAAATCCGGGTACCGTGAAATGCTCAAAGCGGAAAAATCGCTGGAAGCCCAAAGCCGCCTCGAAAACCTTGAGGAATTATTATCTGTGACGAAAAGCTTCGAAGATTCAAGTGAAGATAAGAGTCTTGTTGCCTTTTTAACCGATTTGGCCCTGGTGGCTGATATTGATTCGCTTGATGACGATGGTGAAAAGGCAGATTCAATTACGCTTATGACCTTGCACTCGGCTAAAGGGCTGGAATTCCCGGTTGTCTTCTTGATTGGTATGGAAGAAGGTGTATTCCCTCATAGCCGATCATTGATGGAAGAAGTAGAAATGGAAGAAGAGCGCCGGCTAGCCTATGTAGGAATTACTAGAGCGGAGCAAACGCTGTTCCTGTCAAACGCCCAAATGAGAACATTGTTTGGGAGAACCAATATGAATCCACCTTCTCGCTTTATAAAAGAAATCCCTGAAGACCTGATCGAAGGAGTCGAACCAGCGGAGAAAAAAGTGAATTCACCATTTGGATCGACTGGAAAATCATTTGGCTCAGGACGCAGCACATCGTTCGGATCACCGAAGACGTCATTTGGTACACCGGCTGCAGCCAGAAAACCAGTCATGCGCCCAGTTTCTGCTCCTTCTGGCGATGAGGCTGGCTGGAAGGTTGGCGATAAAGCCCAACATGGTAAATGGGGTATCGGAACCGTTGTAAGTGTAAAAGGCCAAGGGGAAGGAACGGAGTTAGATATTGCTTTTCCAAGTCCGGTTGGAATCAAACGCCTGTTAGCCAAATTTGCTCCGATTAATAAAGCCTAATTAGATAGGCTAAGTTAAACCTTATTTTGATTTTACACACTCTGTTGATTGGAGCGGAATGCGCGAGACTCCTGCGGGAGGACGGGGCAGGGGAGACCCCACAGGCGCTTAGCGCCGAGGAGGCTCCCCGGACCGCCCGCGCGGCGCTGCGCGCATGGAGCGGAAATCAACAGACAAGTTTAAGAAAGCCTTAAGGAAAGGACTGAATATATGGACCTTCAAAGTGCAGAAAAGAGAATTACTGAAATAAGCAGCCTGCTAAATCATTATGGCTATGAATACTATGTTTTAGACAAACCATCTGTACCAGATGCTGAATATGACAAATTAATGCATGAACTGTTGGAACTTGAGGAGAAATTTCCGCAATTAAAAACAGCAGATTCGCCGTCACTGAGGGTTGGCGGCACCGTGCTCGATCTGTTTGAAAAGGTAGAGCATCGTACACCGATGCTTAGTCTTGGCAATGCTTTTAACGAGCAAGATTTAAGGGATTTTGACCGCCGCATCCGTCAAGCTGTCGGGGACGATATTTCTTATGTATGTGAGTTGAAAATTGACGGCCTGGCTGTATCGTTACGATATGAGGATGGTCTATTTGCACAAGGCGCTACCCGTGGAGATGGGACCATTGGTGAAGATATTACCGCTAATATAAAAACCATCAAATCCGTCCCGCTCCGTCTCCGCGAAAATGTTTCCTTGGAGGTTCGCGGCGAAGCTTATATGCCCAAGCGCTCGTTTGAGGCCTTGAATCAAACAAGGGAAGAACGCGGCGAGGAGCTATTTGCCAACCCTAGAAATGCAGCAGCAGGATCGCTAAGACAGCTTGATCCGAAAATTGCTGCTTCTAGAAGGCTGGATGTCTTTTTATATGGAATTGGAAATATCAGTGAAAGCAGTGAGATAGAGTCACATAGTGAAGGCCTTGATTACTTGGATCGACTCGGCTTTAAAACAAATCATGAACGGAACAAGTGTGCATCGGTTGACGAAGTGATCGAATATGTCAATAGCTGGGTCGAAAAGCGCCCGCACCTTCCCTATGAGATTGATGGAATCGTCATTAAAGTAGATTCCTATGCCCACCAGGCTGCACTCGGAACGACAGCAAAAAGTCCGCGCTGGGCCATTGCTTACAAGTTCCCTGCAGAAGAAGTGGTCACAACTCTTTTAGATATTGAGTTAAGTGTTGGTAGAACAGGTGTGATTACCCCTACGGCCATTCTTGAGCCAGTCAAAGTAGCAGGAACAACTGTACAGCGTGCCTCCTTGCACAATGAGGATTTAATCCGGGAAAAGGATATCAAGCTTGGTGACAAAGTCGTTATCAAAAAGGCAGGGGATATTATTCCAGAGGTGGTCAATGTTTTGGCTGACCAACGGACAGGGGAAGAAGTGGAATTCCACATGCCGACTCATTGTCCCGAGTGTGAAAGTGAGCTCGTGCGTTTTGAAGGTGAAGTGGCTTTACGCTGTATTAACCCTAAATGTCCTGCACAGCTCCGGGAAGGCTTAATTCATTTTGTTTCAAGGGTCGCGATGAACATCGAGGGTCTTGGGGAAAAGGTCATCAGCCAGCTTTTTGCTGAAAAATTAATTGCAGATGTTGCCGATATTTATAAGCTTACTCGTGAACAGCTTCTAGCCCTTGAAAGAATGGGTGAGAAATCAGCTACTAATCTTATTAAAGCCATTGAGATATCGAAAGATAATTCACTTGAAAAGCTTTTATTTGGACTAGGGATCCGTCATGTTGGTGCCAAAGCCGCAAAAACGTTAGCCCAACAATTTGGTACGATGGACAAACTCGCAGCGGCCACGAAGGAAGATTTAATCGCGGTTAATGAAATTGGTGATAAAATGGCGGATTCTATCGTCGCCTTTTTTGAAAAAGAAGAGGCTGTGGAGTTAATCAACGAATTAATTGCTGCTGGTGTTAATATGGAATATAAGGGTTCCAGACCAGTTTCTGCAGAAAATTCCGATTCCATCTTTGCAGGAAAGACCGTTGTTCTTACAGGAAAGCTGGAACGTTTATCCAGGAATGAAGCAAAGGATAAAATCGAAGCGCTGGGCGGGAATGTGGCTGGCAGTGTCAGCAAAAAAACACACCTTGTCATTGCTGGTGTAGAGGCGGGTTCAAAACTTACCAAAGCACAAGAACTAGGAATTGAAGTGTGGGACGAGGAGAAACTCCTAGTTGAATTAAATAAATAAGAGGTGTATCGACGTGAGAAAGTTCTCATTGCTCGCTCTCTCCCTTGTCTTTTTGCTGAGTGCCTGTGCACCAAACTTTGAGAAGCAAAATGAGGTTGTGCAAACGAAGGAGAAAGTGAAAGGGAAGGCAATTATTCCAAAGTATAATATTTCGGACAGCTATTACCGGACAATTTTGCCATTTGAACCAGGGGAAGCACGCGGATTGGTTGTCAATAATATCAATACAAGATATGACTTAAACGAGTTTGAAATGGGCTTAATGAGAATTGCCCAAAATTCTTTTGATACAGAAAAATATTTGTTTCGTGAAGGACGGGAAATCAAAGAAGAGACAATAAGACTTTGGTTAAAACGTAAATACACAAAAGAGCAGTTCAATGAAATGAAAAAAGAGGATAAAACACTAAAAGATGCTGATAATATTGGGCTAAATCCTGTGAATACTGGGAGTAAGGGTGAACCGAGTTCGCCAATCTATTTAGCTCATATTTTAGAACACGACTACTTAATAAAAAATGAAAAGGGGAATGTAACACTCGGCGGTGTTACGATTGGCCTTGCCTTAAATTCAGTTTACTACTATAAACAGACATCAGACGGCGATACCCTTGAGGAAAAAGTCCCGCATTCAGAAATGGTCAGTGAAGGGAAGAAAATAGCTGCAGAAGTGGTAAAGCGTATGAGGAGCATAAAGTCTTTAAAGGACGTTCCAATTTCGATTGCCTTGTTTGAGCAAGCAAGTAAATCTTCCGTCGTTCCTGGTAACTTTATTACCTATTCCACTGTCGACAATGGCAGCACTACTTTAAATGGCTGGGAAAATGTAAATGAAAAGTACTTTCTTTTCCCTTCCGCAGATGCACAGGAAGAACATCGTGATGATGTCACTGCGTTTTTAAATTTTAAGCAGGATGTGGAGGAGTATTTTCCTAACTATAATGGTGTGATTGGCAGAGCCTTTTACATGGGAGACCAATTGCAGGATTTAAATATTAATATTCCAATTCAATTTTATGGAAAAACAGAAGGAATTGGTTTTACGCAGTATGTAACCGGCCTTGTCATGGAACATTTTCCTAAGTATTTGTCTGTCTCGGTAAGTGTTACATCTGTGGATGGTCCTGAAGCACTGATCGTCCGAAAGGCTAATGAAGAGGAACCTTTTGTCCATATTTACCAATAAGACTTGGCATATTGCCGGGTCTCTTTTTTTGAATTATCTTTGTTTGCGGCGTTTAAATGAAACATGTTAGAATGAACAGTGGAGTGTAAACGTTTTTAATACATAGGAGGTTTTAACAAATGGTACAACCTTACAAGCACGAACCATTTACAGATTTTACGATTGAAGAGAACCGTCAGGCCTATCTAAAGGCGTTAAAAACAGTTGAAGGTTACTTAGGTCAGGATTACGACTTAGTTATTGATGGAGAAAGAATTGCAACAGAAGATAAAATTGTTTCTTATAATCCTTCCAATAAGGAAGAAGTAATTGGCCGCGTTTCAAAAGCTAGCCAAGACCTAGCTGAAAAAGCAATGCAAGCAGCAGTCGAAGCATTTAAAACTTGGAAAAAAGTTAAACCTGAAGTCCGCGCGGATGTATTATTTAAAGCAGCAGCCATTATTCGCCGCCGCAAACACGAATTTTCTGCTCTTATGACGAAAGAAGCTGGTAAGCCATGGAGAGAAGCGGATGCAGATACCGCTGAAGGAATTGATTTCCTTGAGTACTATGCACGCCAAATGCTAGCACTTAAAGATGGCGTACCCGTTCAAAGCCGTCCGAATGAATTTAATCGTTATTCCTATATCCCACTTGGTGTTGGTGTTATTATCTCGCCATGGAATTTCCCATTTGCGATCATGGCAGGAACTACAGTAGCAGCTATCGTTTCTGGTAACCCAGTTCTATTAAAACCCGCTTCAACTACTCCTGTGATTGCAGCGAAGTTTGTTGAAGTCATGGAAGAAGCAGGTCTGCCTAAAGGTGTTCTTAATTTCGTACCAGGAAGCGGTGCTGAAGTGGGCGACTATTTAGTGGACCATAAAGATACTCGCTTTATCAGCTTTACTGGTTCCCGTGATGTTGGACTTCGAATTTTCGAGCGTTCTTCGAAAGTGAACCCAGGACAAGTATGGATGAAACGTTTGATTGCTGAAATGGGCGGTAAAGATACCATCGTGGTTGATAGTGAATCAGATCTAGAGCTTGCTGCTCAATCAATTGTTGCAGGCGCATTTGGCTTCTCAGGTCAAAAATGTTCTGCATGTTCACGTGCGATAATCGTAGAAAGTGTTTATGATCAAGTTTTGAATCGCGTCGTTGAGTTAACGAATGAGTTAACGGTTGGAGATCCAACTGAACAAGCTACGTTCATGGGCCCTGTTAACGACAATAACGCTTTCAAAAAAATCATGGAATACATTGAAATCGGCAAGCAAGAAGGTAAGTTAATGGCTGGCGGCGAAGGGGATAATTCCAAAGGTTATTTCATTAAACCAACGGTTATTGCGGATCTTGCTCCTAAAGCACGTATTATGCAAGAAGAAATTTTCGGACCTGTTGTTGGTTTCACAAAGGCAAAGAACTTCGATGAAGCGCTTGAAATTGCTAACAACACGGAGTACGGCTTAACTGGTGCAGTTATTACTACAAATCGTGCCCACATGGAACAAGCTCGTGAAGACTTCCATGTTGGAAACCTGTATTTTAACCGATCTTGTACTGGAGCCATCGTTGGTTATCAGCCATTTGGCGGCTTCAATATGTCCGGAACTGACTCCAAAGCAGGCGGTCCTGATTACTTGCTGCTTCATATGCAGGCAAAAACAACTTCAGAAATGTATTAATTATAAAAGTGAACCCCCTTCTCAAGCCGAGGAGGGGGTTCACTTTTATTTTGATATGTTTATCACAAATGGAACCGTAAATACTTTGCCATCGTGCTGAAATTGGCCCCATATCTTATAAATGCCTTTTTTAGGAAAAATAGTCATAAAGGTTATCGTTGGACCATTTCCTTCTGTTGTCATCGGATGGATGTGTAAATACTTTTCCGCATCACTACTCATGGCGACCGCATGCCCCATTGCCCCTAAATAAGGCTGCAGATTTTTAATGGGTTGATGGTTTTTTGCATCACTAATGGTGAAATTCATATGGACCGTCATTCCAGCCATCATTTGGTCAAAAGAGAGCTTCACTTGTTTGCCATCAACGACTTTGGTTAGCTTCTGATCAGGGACGAGAGGTTTTCCTTCTGCGGCATCCCCTTCAATCTGGACCCAATGATTTTCTACACTAGGGTCCCCTCCACCCTTCGGAGTAAATTCAGAGATGAGCTTATAATCTCCGCCGGCGGGGAAACTAGTGGTAAAATCAAATTCGCCATTTCCCTTATATTCTGGATGGATGTGAGAAAAATAAGCTAAATCCTTACTAACAATAAATAAATGCATTTTTTTCTCATGAACAGTATCGAATGATTGAATCGGTTTATTGGACTGATCCATTATTAGCAGTGAAATGGGTATTTTCTCATTTGCATTCGGATGATCCTGGATCTTCCAATCAGACTTTGTAGGGATGACACCAGTTGGAGTGGCACTCATATTAGGGTCCATACTCGACTTTTGGACCCTAACCGGATTACAAGCCGATAAAAACAAGGTATAAAAAAGGATCATAAATAGGATAGATTTTTTCAGTGGGAATTCCTCCATTCAATGATACTTACTTTTTTAAAAAATACATTACCTAATTCAACCAATGCAAGAATTTTATGTAATTTATAAAGTTACCTATAGTAAAAATAATGATAATATAGAGAAAAGGCAGTAAGGAACTAAAAGTGTGGGGGATTGTAAAATTGATTCCATTATATCTATTTCACGTCACATCAGTCCAACATAGTGAAAATTTACTTTTGACATTTTTAATCTGTAATATTTTTGTTGTCACAGCAGGAATTACGTTTATGTATAAATTATTTCGACAGAAAAATGTTCGGGGCGCGGGAATCACGTTTGCGATTGCGTTAGCTGTGAATTATATTCTTATTGCCATCTTTGGGGATATATTTGATTTACTTGGATAAGCGCTAGAGAGGAGCTGATATCGTTGAAATATTATCGTTTATGGGTACTTGCCTTTCTATTAAAATTTATTGGTTCTGCATGGGATGCTTCTTATCATTTTAAATATTTATTTGAGGAATACTCCATTCCCCATATTGTTAATACCATCGGTTTTGCTTTAGGCGCATGTTTGTTAATTCAAGAGTGGCGACGTTTAAATTATATGGACCGATTTTCTAGAAACCTGATTACAATAGGCTACGTCATATTCCTAATTGGGATCCCACTAGATTTCACTTATCATATTGCGTATGGAATTGATTTAACCACATGGAGTCCAACCCATTTTATTTATTATATTGGTACAGCAATTATGATTTTTGGGGTCTGGCGTGGTTACTTTCTATATACGAGAGATATTCAACCGTCATGGTGGTCACTTCATACCTGGTTTGCCATGTATCTCCTTGAATGCTTGATGTTTCCGAATATGCAACAGGAAAACGGGGCCATTTCATATGATCAATACATTCATGGAAAATCGATTGCCTCAAAGGAAATCCTTGAACTTATCTCAGATCCTGCCTCACAGATTTTTGGCGGCATTCCGGAATGGGTCTATCCCATCTATACAATTCTAATGGTCACTCTCCTAACAATTCTAATCATCCGATATTGCCGCAATTATACCATATCTGTGATGGCGACGGCACTTTATATCCTGTTAAGGTTTGTAGGCAAAGCTATTTTTGCTGCAGTTGGTTATCCAACCTCTTATGTACCGATAACGCTTTTATTCATTCCTTTATGCTATTTATTGTTTAGAAAAACCCCTCGGTTAGCTGGACTGGCTGGCAGCCTAGCTTATTTTCTTGCCTTGTTTGCAATCCATAAAACAGGTATTCTCATCACTCCACCCTTAGTATTATGGGAGCTTGCCCCTGTTTTAGTAATTGGTGTGCTTGTTCCGATGATTCATTCAATGGTAAAACTCTTTCAAATAAGGAAAACTGAAAAAAAGGTAGTGTAGTGAAAATAGCATACAATCGTGTGCTATTTTTTCTTTTTATACTATGTTTGACAATAATGTGAAATCATTCACATATATTGATTAAAAAGTGACGTACTTCACAAATTTTATCGACACTAGCATTTACAATTTAACTATTAAGAAAACCTTACTAACCTTAAAAATATTTATTTAACATATGAGGAGTGATTGATAAATGAAAAAACTAGTAATGATCGGAAATGGTATGGCAGGCATCAGAACGATAGAGGAAATTCTCAAAGTATCCACTGAACCATTTGAAATTACTATTTTTGGACAAGAACCGTACCCAAACTATAATCGGATTAAACTATCAAATATACTTCAAGGGGATACAAACTTTGAAGATATCATCATCAACCCGCTCGATTGGTATAAGGAAAATAATATTCAATTGTTTACAGGTGAAGCGATTGTAAACATTGATGTGGACGGAAAACGTGTGGTTAGTAATTTAGGCAGGGAAGTCGAATATGATGAATTAATTATTGCCACTGGCTCGAATTCTTTCATCCTCCCAATTCCAGGTGCAGACAAAATCGGTGTGACTGGATTTCGTGATATCAATGATTGTGAAATGATGATCAAGTCAGCACAGCAATTTAAGAAAGCCATGGTCATCGGCGGAGGACTTCTAGGTCTTGAGGCAGCAAGAGGACTGTTAAACCTGGGAATGAAGGTTGATGTTGTTCACTTAATGCCGCATCTAATGGAGCGACAGCTGGATTCGGTTGCTTCATCCTTACTGAAGGCAGAACTAGAAAGACAGGGCATGAACTTCTTAATGGAACAAGAAACCGTTGAAATTCTTGGCAACGAACGAGTAACAGGTCTTCGCTTTAAAGATGGTTCAGAGGTGGAAGCGGACCTGGTGGTTATGGCAATCGGGATTAAGTCTAACACCGAAGTGGCAGGAAACAGCGGAATCTATGTCAATCGCGGGATAGTGGTCAATGACTTCATGGAAACAAGTGTTCCTCATGTTTACGCAGTGGGGGAATGTGCGGAACATCGAGAGATTGTCTATGGCTTGGTGGCCCCATTATATGAACAAGGAAAAGTACTGGCCAACCGTATTTGTGGAAATTTAAGCGAACCATATGAAGGCTCTGTAACAGGAACACAATTAAAGGTAGCCGGTGTGGACCTTTTCTCTGCTGGAGAAATTTTTGAAGATGGTTCAACAAAATCGATCATGGTCTACAATGAATATGATGGTGCCTATAAAAAGATCTTAACGAGAAATAACACGATTGTTGGTGTCGTGCTATATGGAGACACCAAGGATAGCACCAAGCTATACCGAATGCTGACGAAAAAAGAGGATATCAGCGGAATGACTAGCATATCGGTGCTGCAATCTGAATGCAGTGCAGAAGGCAGCAATGATGATGTAGCATCGATGCCGAATGATGAATTAATTTGCGGTTGTAACGGAGTCACTAAAGGCGCCATCGTTGAAGCAATCAAAACTCAAGGGTTAACCACACTGGACCAAGTGAGCCATTGTACGAACGCGGGCCGTTCTTGCGGACGCTGTAAACCGATGGTAAGCAATATTCTTGCCTATACACTAGGTGACCAATTTGATGAAGCGGCAGCACAAAAGACAAGCCTGTGCGGTTGTACAACTCTAAGCCGTGATGAAGTTGTGGCCGAAATTAAAGAAAAAGGCTTAACAAGTGTAAAAGAAGTTATGAATGTCCTTGAGTGGAATAATGAGGAAGGCTGTACCAAATGCCGTCCGGCCATCAACTACTATCTAGGTATGATTCATTTGGATGAATACAAAGATGATCGTGATTCCAGACTCGTCAATGAAAAAATGCATGCCAATATTCAAAAGGACGGAACCTACTCGGTTGTACCAAGAATGTATGGCGGGGTAACGACAGCCGCTGATTTGAAAAAAATCGCCGAGGTCGCTGAAAAGTATGAGGTACCGCTCGTAAAATTAACAGGCGGACAGCGGATTGGTTTATTCGGAGTGAAAAAAGAAGACCTGCCAAGTATGTGGGAAGAGCTCGATATGCCTTCTGGTTATGCTTATGGAAAAACGCTTCGTACCGTAAAAACTTGTGTCGGCGCTCAGTTCTGCCGCTATGGAACACAGGATTCGATGGCACTTGGCATTGAACTTGAAAAGAAATTTGAACGCCTCGATACCCCTCATAAAGTAAAAATGGGCGTATCGGCCTGCCCAAGGAACTGTTCAGAAGCAGGAATCAAAGACATTGGCTTTGTCGGAATTGATGGCGGCTGGGAGATTTATGTCGCTGGTAATGGCGGTGTCGACCTCCGTGCGGGGGACCTCCTATGTACAGTGAAAACACAAGCGGAAGTAATGGAAATCACGGGTGCTTATCTTCAATATTATCGCGAAACAGCCAATTACCTAGAGCGTACTTCAAAATGGGTAGAACGTGTCGGCTTGGATCATGTGAGAGAAGTACTTTCCAATGAGGCCACACGGAAAGGCTTAAACGAGCGCATGGATAAAACATTAAATAAATATATCGAACCTTGGAATGAAGCGATTCAAAGTGAAGAAGTTCAAGATAAATATTATGCAAAACACACTATTAAGGCTGGGGAGTGATTCAATATGCTTCAAACAATAACAAGAATTCCAGTGGCAAACTATTCTAATTTAAGAGTTCGATCTGGGTATACGATTAAAACCGATAATACAGAAATTGCCCTATTTAAATTAACAAATGGAGAGGTTTATGCGATTGAAAACAGCAGTCCCCATCCAAAAGGAGGCGTCCTTTCAGAAGGCCTTGTCAGTGGCGAGTATGTATATTGCCCCGTCTATGATTGGAAAATATCCTTAAAAGATGGTAAAGTACAGTCACCGGATGTAGGTCAAGTACGGACATTTAAGGTTGAATTAGAGGAAGATATCGTTTTTATTGTCAGATAAGAGCGAAATGGGAAGGATGGCTGCAGAATGAAAAATGGGAAAGTATTTTTAGTAGGAGCAGGACCCGGGGACGTTCGTTTAATCACCGTAAAAGGACTGGAGGCTATAAAGCAAGCCGAAGTGATTTTATATGACAGGCTTGCCAATCCCAAACTGTTAGAGTTTGCTCCAGCGGATTGTGAACTGATTTATTGCGGAAAACTACCGAACCGCCATATATTACGCCAAGGGAATATCAACGAGCTTTTGGTTGAGAAGGCTCTTGAAGGCAAGCGGGTTGTTCGTTTAAAAGGCGGAGACCCAGGCGTGTTTGGCAGAGTTGGCGAAGAAGCGGCATCCCTGGCCGAATATCAAATTCCATTTGAAATCGTTCCTGGCATTACATCGGGGATTGCAGCCCCCCTTTATGCAGGAATTCCTGTTACCCACCGTGAGTATGCAGAGTCATTTGCAGTCGTTACTGCCCATGACAAATCGCAAGAGGGCAAACCAGTACTTGATTGGGAAGGACTGGCTCGTGGTGTTGATACCATTGCCTTTTACATGGGAGTCGGCAATTTACCGTTTATTTGCGAAAATCTCCTTAACTACGGTAAACCAGCGTCGACCCCGGTTATTTTGATTCAATGGGGTACATTTGGCCGCCAAAAAACATTGCAAGGGACACTTGCTGATATTTCCGAGAAGGTCTTGGAGGCAAAGTTTAGCAACCCATCGATTATTTTAGTAGGGGGTGTCATTTCTCTGCGTGAAAAAATCAGCTGGTTCGAGAAAATGCCGCTTTACGGACGGCAAATACTGCTTGCCCGTACGAGTGAGGGTCAAAGTGAATTAGCAAAGGAATTAATGGATCAAGGTGCCGATGTGATTGAATTTCCAAAGTGGAAAAAGACTGCACTGCCTGTTGATCTGACAAAAGTAACTTCCTATGAAAAAATATTTTTTACCTCACCTGAAAGTGTAGATGGATTTTTCACAGCCTTGATGGAAAGTGGAATGGATATTCGAAAAATCCGTGCCGATTTCTTTGGCGCTTCGATGAAATCAATCAAAGCATTAAATAATCGTGGATTTATTGCTGTACAGGTTGATGAAATGCACGAGACCGGAGCCTTGCTCATTGTTGGGGACGATAGCATCTTGAAAAAAGAGTATGATCAGGCAGACATCATAGTGACTAGTAGAAAAGAAATAGATCATCAGTTTCTGCCTCTTTTTAAAAGAATGTTAGATGAGGCTGACGTGAATACCATGGTATTCCCAAGCAGTGCGTCCGTTGAACCGTTTGTACAAGCGTTACGTGAATGTGACTTGAATGCGGTTGAACTGTTGCAAGGGTTGCATGTGGTCAGCATGGGAAAACAAACAGCAGCTGCCGTTGGAAAAGCCGGCTTTATGTCGCATGGAATGCCTGCCAGCGCAACGAAAGAAGCCTTGGTTGAATATTTAGCTGCCCGTCCTGTCGAGGAAGTGTAGAAGATGAATTCAGGCTATCCTGTAATCCTAAGGTTAGAAGGAAAAACAGTCGTCATTGTTGGGGGCGGGAAAGTTGCCGAGCGAAAAGTAACGGGACTGCTTGGTACGGGTGCAGAAATCGTAATCGTCAGCCCGGAGGTAACGGATGAAATCCAAAAGCTTCATCGTGAGGGGAAAATTGTGTGGAAGCAAAAGTCTTTTTTTTCGAGCGACTTAAAGGATGCATTCATGATTTTTGCTGCGACGAATATCCGAGAAATAAATCAGTTGATCAGAAATTCAACGGCACCCCATCAGCTTGTAACGATTGCAGACGATCCAGGTGAATCCAATTTCCATGTCCCAGCCCATTTTCAACGTGGACTGTTGAGCATTGCCGTTTCAACAGGAGGTGCGAGTCCATCTCTCGCCAGGAAAATTCGGGAGCAGCTCGAGGACCAGTTTGATGATTCCTACGAGGGCTATCTTGAGTTTCTATTTTCAAAACGAAAATGGATTCTGAAGGAAGTGGAAAATGCTTCTTTGAAGAGGAAACTATTAAAAACCATTGTAAGTTCGGAGTTCTTAACTAGTGATAATCGAGAAGATGATTTTATTAGATTATATGAAACGCTTCTTAACGAAACGCGCGAATAATGACTGTAATACAGGATGTCGATGACGTCCTTTTTTTTATGGATTTTTCCTTTTGAAAAATCAGTGGACTAGGAGTTTTTACCTATTTTTATAAATTTTCAGAAAAGTAGTTCCATTTTTAAAATCAGTGTTATATAATACAAAACGTAGATAGTCGCTGTATTATAACAAGGGGGTGATGTAGTTCATGTCGACGCAAACATCAGGTATTGAAGTGGTTGGGGCAATGAGAGCCCAGTACGATGAGATTTTAACACCAGAGGCATTAAATTTTATTGAAGCGCTAGAACGAAAATTTGGCGAAAGAAGAATTGAACTGTTACAGTACAGACAAAAACGGCAAGCCGAAATTAATGATGGGAAATTGCCAGAATTTCTTCCTGAGACAAAACATATTCGGAATGGTGACTGGACCATTGCTCCGCTGCCGGATGACCTGCAAGATCGCAGGGTAGAAATTACAGGCCCGACCGATAGAAAAATGGTTATCAACGCTTTAAACTCTGGTGCAAAGGTTTTTATGGCTGATTGTGAAGACGCCACTTCACCGACATGGGAAAACATCATCGAAGGACAAATCAACTTAAGAGATGCAGTAAATCGGACGATTTCCTTTGAAAATCCTAACGGTAAAAAATATGAACTACATGAAAAAACAGCTGTTCTGTTTGTTAGACCACGCGGCCTGCATTTAGAAGAAAAACATATTTTACTAGATGGCAAGTCTATTTCAGGAAGTTTCTTCGATTTTGGGATGTACTTTTTCCATAATGTGAACCAGTTACTTGAGAGGGGAACAGGTCCATATTTTTATCTGCCAAAGCTGGAAAGTCACCTGGAGGCAAGGCTTTGGAATGATGTATTTGTATTTGCGCAAGAGAAGCTTGGGATACCGAATGGAACCATTAAAGCGACTGTCTTACTAGAAACCATCATGGGCGCATTTGAAATGAATGAGATTTTATTTGAGCTAAAGGAACACTCTGCAGGATTGAATTGTGGAAGATGGGATTATATCTTCAGTTACTTGAAAAAGCTGCGTAATCAAAAGGATGTCATTTTACCGGATCGATCTCAGGTAACGATGACAGTACCATTCATGCGTTCGTATTCGTTACTAACGATTCAAACCTGTCACCGCCGCAAGGCACCGGCAATCGGAGGGATGGCAGCCCAAATTCCCATTCGAAATAATCCGGCTGCTAATGAGGAGGCTTTTGCAAAAGTCCGCGCTGATAAAGAGCGTGAAGCCCGTGATGGTCATGATGGAACATGGGTGGCACACCCAGGTCTTGTTCCGGTAGCCCTAGAAGTTTTCAACCGTGAAATGCCGATTGCCAACCAAATTCATACACTTAAGCAACAGAAAATCAGTGTGACTGCCCAAGATTTGCTTGAGTCACCAGGTGGAACGATTACAGAAGAGGGCGTTCGTTTGAACATAAATGTTGGGATTCAATATGTGGCTTCCTGGCTAAGAGGCAATGGAGCAGCACCTATTCACAACTTGATGGAGGATGCTGCAACTGCAGAAATTTCACGCGCCCAGCTGTGGCAGTGGATTCGCCACCCTAAAGGGATTCTGAACGACGGACGGAAAGTCACTGTGGAAATGTATCAGCAATATAAGGTGGAGGAATTGGAAAAAGTCAAACAGGAAATTGGAATACAGACATTTGAAAACGGCCGATTTGATGAAGCTGTTGAATTGTTTGACCGATTGATTTTAAATGATGATTTTGCTGAATTTTTGACTATACCAGGGTATGAGTTGATCTAGTTTATTAAATTAAAAAAATACTTAATAGATTAATAGGAGGAATATAAAATGACAAATTCAAGAGTTGCACAATTACAAGAAAGCTGGGAAATGGATAGCCGTTGGAAAGGGATTACAAGACCATACACTGCCGAGGATGTTATTAAGTTACGCGGATCGATTGATATTGAGCATACGTTGGCTCAAAAAGGGTCTGAAAAGCTTTGGAAGCTATTAAATGAAGAAGACTATATAAATGCCCTTGGAGCATTAACAGGAAATCAGGCAGTCCAGCAAGTTAAAGCAGGACTAAAAGCTATCTACCTAAGCGGTTGGCAGGTAGCAGCCGATGCAAACCTGTCCGGACACATGTACCCTGACCAAAGCTTATACCCAGCAAATAGTGTACCAAGTGTTGTCAAAAGGATTAATCAAGCGCTTCAACGTGCAGACCAGATTACCCATTCAGAAGGAGACAACTCGATTGATTGGTTTGCTCCAATTGTCGCCGATGCCGAAGCAGGTTTTGGCGGCCAATTAAACTGTTTCGAACTAATGAAAGGCATGATTGAAGCTGGTGCTTCAGGTGTCCACTTTGAAGATCAGCTTTCTTCCGAGAAAAAGTGTGGCCATTTAGGTGGTAAAGTATTGCTGCCAACCCAAACGGCGGTTCGTAACTTGATTGCCGCTCGTTTAGCTGCTGACGTTATGGGGGTTCCAACAATCTTAGTTGCCCGGACAGATGCTAACGCAGCTGATCTAATTACGAGTGATATTGATATGAATGATGCACCATTTATTACTGGTGAACGTACGGGAGAAGGATTCTACCGTGTTAAGGCGGGGATTGACCAGGCGATCGCTCGTGGTCTAGCATATGCACCATATGCGGATCTTATTTGGTGCGAAACTTCTGAGCCGAATATCGAGGAAGCAAGACAATTTGCAGAAGCGATCCATGAGCAATTCCCAGGCAAGCTGCTCGCATACAACTGCTCGCCATCTTTCAACTGGAAAAAGAAATTGGATCAAGAAACGATTGCGAAATTCCAAGTCGAACTTGGAAAAATGGGCTACAAGTTCCAATTCGTTACTCTTGCTGGCTTCCACGCTCTAAACCATGGCATGTTCGAACTTGCTCGCGGCTATAAAGAGCGCGGCATGGCAGCTTACTCCGAATTGCAGCAAGCGGAATTCGATAGCGAGCAATACGGCTACACGGCCACACGTCACCAGCGTGAGGTTGGTACAGGTTACTTTGACCAAGTATCTATGGTCATTACCGGTGGAACATCATCAACAACCGCATTAAAAGGTTCGACTGAGGCAGAACAATTTACAGGAAAAAACTAGGTCTCAGCAGACCGCGAATCCTTCTCTCCTATTGGAGGGAGGGATTTTTTGATTAGTTTATATTTAAATAGAGGAATTGGGAACCAACTTGCGGATGAGATGATCCAACTTGCGTATGGGATGGTCCAACTTGCGTATGAGGAGATCCAACTTGCTTATAGTTAAATTTACAAGCTATTGAACCCACTTTTTGGAACGGAACGTTTTTTAATGTATCATCATAGATAATAATAGCCTTTATATGGAGTTGATTGAGTTGAAAAAGACAACCGTTGATGAAATCTTACAGCAAGGTATCTATGGACCACTTGAAACAAAACCAGATGAGCGGCGAAAATTCTTAGGAACTTTGAGAGAGCGGATTGTTATTGCCCTTAAGAAAAGCCAAGTGGGAGAAAAAGAAGTATATCCCCAAGTGGAGCAGCATATGAAGGAAAAGCCCCAGTCCCATCTTTTCTTAAATGGAAACATGAATTACGAGGCCCTTTCCAAATATGTAAAGCTGGCCACAAAATATAAGATTGAACATACTATTGTGACCAATAAAGAGCACGACACGGAAATCGGCTTGGTGTTAGCTATGGATCATGCAATTGATAAGGAAGATATCTATATAACCAAGAAGGTACCTGCCCAGCTGCAGGAAGTTAAAAAGAGCAAGGGCTTTTTTTCAAAAATCTTTAAAAAATAAGCAGATGTGATTTCAGAGACTTTAACACCGGAAATCATCAAGCCAACGGTCAATCTGTCCTTATGAGAGGTTCATAAGGACAAAAAGCATCAAGCCAGAGCCCCAACTGTCCTTATGAGGAGTTCATAAGGACAAAATACCTCATGCACAACCTCCAACTGTCTTTATGACACTATACACTCCTCTGTTTTCATCCAGCTGCCACTTCCACCGTTGCCTGAAGCTCCATTTCAACATTTCCCTGAATGGCTCGACTGATCATGCAAGAAGTCTCCGCTTTTTTGGCGAGTCTCTTAGCCATCGCCACTTCTTTTTCGGATGCACCTGGTTTCAAGACTACATGTGGTCGGTGGATAATTTTTTTATATGTAAAAACCCCATTGGTGACATCCACAATTCCTTCAGACTCCATCATTAGAGTCTCCTTCAGCAAATGACTACGTTCCATCATCGCTGCAAGTGTGATAATATAGCAGGTCGCGGCAGCCCCTAGCAGCATCTCATCTGGATTAGTGCCGACACCCGGTCCATCCATTCCTGGTGGGATGGAAATCTTTGTTTTTAGATTCCCGGCTTCAATCTCTCCGACATCATTCCGTAATCCCGGCCAGTTCGCCTTTAAGTGAAAAATATGTTCGGCCATTCTAAATTCCTCCAATTTTAGTTTTGCTCCCACGTTATTTGGAAAATATGGTATGGTTAATTTGATACGTAAAAAATGGAGCAGTGATTATGAAAATTATTTTTAAAATTACCCTTTTCCTAATTCTTTGTTTATATTTAGCGATTCTTTCGAAATTAATTTTGTTTAAATATATCCCGTTATCTGAGATTATTAATCATTTTAACTTTACCTATGATGAATACCACTGGCGGTCGAATAATTTCGTCCCCTTTAAAACCATTAAATTTTATTTGTTTTTAGCAGATATCAATCTAAGTATTCGGATTGAGAACTTAGCAGGGAATGTCATCGGTTTTATGCCGTTCGGATTTATCTTACCATTGCTGGCAAAAAAGTTTCAAAAAATCAGCGCTGTCACCTTTGCTACCTTTTGCTTAAGTCTAACGTTCGAACTGTTGCAGCTCGTATTTGAATTTGGCAGCTTTGATGTGGACGACTTAATTTTAAATACGGCTGGTGGAATTCTTGGTTACCTGCCAATTAAGCTCGTTTTTCTGATCGCCCATTTGAAAAAGAAAAACATAAAAACAACGCAATTTTAGGAGGCAGTCGGATGGCAAAAGGATTCTTTACACTCTTTGCAAAAAACATTAAGAAATCAATGGGGGCGGGGCAATATCAGGCAAATGGAATTCAAGTTACCTGTGTTCATTGCCAACATGATCGGTTTGAGTCTAGTCATGCCCAGTTAAATACAGCATTGGCCACTTTTTTAAATTTTGACTTTGCCAACCGCTCTGCAATCACATTAACCTGTCACCGTTGTGGGTATATCCATTGGTTTAATAAGAAGGTTAATAGAATAGATTAGGATAAACAAAAACCACCGATGAATCTTTAAAAAGATCCACTGGTGGTTTTTTCAGTCCCAGTAACTGGTACTGTATCTGCTAACAATTGAATATTTTTGGTTACCTTTGTGCTATAGGTAAAATCACCATAGCAATAAGGGTAGCGGAAATTATCTTTATTGCCGCCACAAGTATATATAGCTGGCTTTTCTTTTACCCGCTGGAGGGAGAATTCTTTCGCCAATGCCTCACTATGTTTACCGCCGTGCTGTGCGACATAGTCAATGTAGCCAATTCCCATGTTGTAAGACTGGATAATGGTCTGGAAATCTACCTTTTTCTGATTCCCATAAGTGAGTACTCGCTGAAAATGTTTAACCCCAACCTGAATGCTTTTTTGGGGATCTGTAATTGTATTTCTTGCCAAACCAGCCGATTCCGACGACTGCATAGGATCCCCGCCTTTGCCGCGGCTTTCTTGCTGCATTAAGGCTACTAGTACTGTCGTATGAGTTTCGAGATTATATTTCGCTAATTCATCGTGTATTAAGGGACTATATTTTTTTACATCAGCAAATGGATCAGATTTTTCAAGTTGAAGGGAACCTGGTTGTTGAAAATAATTTTGGAACATGGCCAATCCACAAAAAAGCATAAACAGCATCAAAAAGAGTTTGAATTTCTTCCGTCTTCGTTTTTTCATTCAGAAGCCCTCCCATCCCTGACCATTATAAGGGAAGATGCCAAGAATGTCTGTGATGAACTTATTAGAAAAAATATTTGCATTATTAAGAGAAAAATAGAATTAAATTTTTAAAAGTTTGAACAAAAATTGATTTGCTTGCCAATACTGATAGTTGAATCATTGCGGTAATGCGGAAAAGTTTGGTATCATCATTAGTATTGATATGATAAGACAAATGGGATTGGGGGTTATGATATGTCACGTATTTCAAATGAGCAGGTTAAGCATGTAGCCAACCTGGCACGCTTGGCTATAACCGAAGAAGAAACAGAAAAGTTTACAAAGCAGCTGGATGCGATTATTACCTTTGCTGAGCAGTTAAATGAATTGGACACGGAAAATGTGGAACCTACATACCATGTGCTGGATATGAAAAATGTTTTACGTGAAGATAAATCCAAACAAGGATTAGCGCTTGAAGAGGTACTAAAAAATGCGCCTGAACATCAGGATGGACAGATTAAAGTACCATCGATTATGGGGAAGGAGGATTAAAACGTGAGTTTATTTGACTATAAAGTTGCAGACTTACATGAGCTGCTACATAAAAAGGAACTAAATGTGTCCGATCTTGTTGAAGAATCATACAAGAGAATCGGACAAGTCGAGGACAAAGTTCAGGCATTTTTAACATTGGATGAAGAGCGCGCCCGTCAATCAGCAAAAGCATTAGATGAGAAACTTAACACGGATGCGGCAAAAGGTTTGCTATTCGGGATGCCGATTGGCTTAAAAGATAACATGGTTACAAAAGGACTGCGGACAACCTGTGCGAGTAAAATTCTCGAAAACTTTGATCCAATTTATGATGCCACCGTCGTTCAGAAACTGCAGCAGGCAGAAACGGTAACGATTGGGAAGTTAAATATGGATGAATTTGCAATGGGGTCTTCAAACGAAAATTCCCATTATCAAACGACACGGAATCCATGGAATCTTGAGACGGTTCCAGGTGGTTCATCAGGCGGTTCAGCAGCATCTGTTGCGGCAGGTGAAGTCCTATTTTCCCTTGGTTCTGATACGGGCGGTTCGATCCGTCAGCCAGCTTCTTTTTGTGGTGTCGTCGGATTAAAGCCAACCTATGGTCGTGTTTCCCGCTTTGGCCTTGTAGCCTTTGCGTCATCACTTGATCAAATTGGACCGATTACAAGAACCGTTGAGGATAATGCCTACCTGCTTCAAGCGATATCCGGCCTGGATCCAATGGATTCAACCTCAGCAAATGTGGGCGTACCCGACTTTGCTAGTGCCTTAACTGGTGACGTAAAGGGTCTTAGAATCGCAGTACCAAAAGAGTATCTTGGTGAAGGTGTCAGCGAAACCGTCCGACAATCCGTCTTAAATGCATTAAAGGTGCTTGAGGGTCTTGGCGCCGTTTGGGAAGAAGTTTCCCTGCCGCACTCGAAGTATGCACTTGCCGCTTACTATTTGCTTTCGTCATCAGAAGCCTCAGCGAACCTCGCCCGTTTCGACGGAGTCCGTTACGGCTATCGTACAAAGGATGCGGAAACGTTAATTGATTTATATAAAAAAACACGAGCAGAAGGCTTCGGTGATGAAGTAAAGCGCCGGATTATGCTTGGAACGTTTGCACTAAGTTCAGGTTACTATGATGCCTATTACAAAAAGGCGCAGCAGGTTCGGACATTAATCAAGCAAGACTATGAGAATGTTTTTGCAAAGTATGATGTGATTATCGGCCCGACTACACCAACGCCGGCTTTTAAAATTGGTGAAAAAATCGAGGATCCGTTAACGATGTATGTCAATGATATTTTAACGATTCCATTGAACCTTGCAGGCTTACCAGGAATTTCGATTCCGTGTGGCTTTGATGGCGGGTTGCCGTTAGGCTTACAAATCATCGGCAAGTATTTTGATGAAGCAACAATTTATCGGACAGCACATGCATTTGAACAGGCAACAGACTATCATAAACAGAAACCTGGATTATAGGGGGTGAAGACCGTGGAATTTGAAACAGTGATTGGACTTGAGGTCCATGTTGAGTTAAAAACAGATTCAAAAATTTTCTCAGCGAGCCCCAATCATTTTGGAGCTGAACCGAATACAAATACAAGTGTGATTGACCTGGGCTACCCAGGAGTTTTACCTGTCCTTAATAAAAAAGCGGTAGAATTTGGGATAAAAGCTGCCATGGCCATTAATTGCGAGGTTGCTACACATACAAAGTTTGACCGCAAAAACTACTTTTACCCGGATAATCCCAAGGCCTATCAGATTTCCCAGTTTGATAAGCCAATTGGGGAACATGGCTGGATTGATATTGAGGTAAATGGCTATACGAAGCGGATTGGAATTACGAGAATTCATTTGGAAGAAGATGCAGGAAAGCTGAACCATGGCAAAGGGTATTCATTATGCGATTACAATCGTCAGGGCACTCCGCTTGTTGAAATCGTTTCTGAACCGGATATTCGCACTCCTGATGAAGCTTATGCCTATCTTGAAAAATTAAAATCCATTATCCAATATACAGGCGTTTCGGATTGTAAAATGGAAGAGGGCTCACTTCGTTGTGACGCAAATATTTCGATTCGTCCGGTTGGTCAAGAAGAATTCGGAACGAAAACAGAATTGAAAAACCTGAACTCATTCAATTTTGTCCGCAAAGGGCTTGAATACGAAGAGAAGCGTCAACGCGAAGTGGTGTCGGCCGGTGGAACGATTGATCAAGAAACTCGCCGCTTTGATGAAGCCACTGGGGCAACCTTGCTGATGAGGGTCAAAGAAGGTTCCGATGATTATCGTTACTTCCCAGAGCCGGATTTAATGGACTTGTACATTGATGAGGACTGGAAAGCAAGAGTTCGTGCCGAGATCCCTGAACTGCCAGACCAGCGTCAAAAGCGTTATGTAGAAGAGCTTGGCTTACCCGTTTACGACGCAAAAGTGTTAACTGTAACAAAAGAAATGGCTGATTTCTTCGAGGAGACAGTTAATGGTGGTGCGGATGCGAAGCTTGCCTCGAACTGGATCATGGGGGATGTCTCAGCCTACTTGAATGCTGAGCAAAAAGAGCTTCATCAAGTAGCCTTAACACCGGAAGGTCTAGCAAGCATGATTAAGCTAATCGAAAACGGAACGATTTCTTCGAAAATCGCGAAAACCGTTTTTAAAGTGTTAATTGAAAACGGCGGCGATGCCGAGAAAATTGTGAAGGACAAGGGGCTTGTCCAGATTTCCGATGAGGGAACACTTCTTAAAATTATTTCTGAGGTGCTGGATGCGAATCCGCAATCGATTGAAGATTTTAAGAATGGGAAAAATAAAGCGGTTGGCTTCTTAGTGGGGCAATTAATGAAGGCAACTAAGGGTCAGGCCAATCCGCAGATGGTCAATCAGTTATTGCAGCAAGAATTACAAAAACGTTAAACGAAGCTGGCAGAGTCTATTCTGCCAGTTTTTTTATGGTTTGCGGATTTCGACATTCTTTTCGCCATTTCCCGGGAAAAAATCCTTTTCTTAAAAGGGTTTATCCCGCAACTAATCAAACGTTTGGTTAGTAAGGAATGATCAGGAAACGTGTCGAAGCATAGGAGTTTCCCTAAGAAAGTCCTAATATCGACTTGTTTATTATTTTATTAGAGGTAAATTATCGCTCGGGTCGACAAAGGATTTTCACAATAAGTGGCTGAAACACTTTATTTATATGGCCTCGTGGCTAACTAATCAAACGTTTGGTTAGTTTTTTGGAGTAGTGTAAATTCAACAATCTTTTTTCAAGGTTTAGGAGTAAAAGGTTGAGAGGGAGGGCTATTCCGCCTATTTAATTAAACGTTTGATTAGTTTGCAGTTGGTCGAGGGGTGTAAATTTAAAGGGAAATAAGGTGAATGGAAGGCTTAGCTGCCCCAGTTCCCGACAAAATTTTTATATGATTTCGGAGAAAAACATTGATTTACCGGGGCTGATACTAGTTTTAATCAAACGTTTGGTTAGTTCTATATTTTTGGGAAAATAGTCGAGGTATGTAAAAGAACTTAGGCTAAATATTTAAATGGCTATTTTCTGATACGCTGATAAAATCTGATTTATCGCTGATAAACTGTGTGAATTCGCTGATAAATGGGCTAGATTCGCTGATAAAACTCTCAAATCTGCTGATTAAAAATGAGAGGCGATCTTTATTAGTATATGAAACTAGTTTTTTCGTCCAAAGCTTTCTTAGATACCCCCTTTGTATATAAATCCCTCCATAAAAATTATTATGTGGTACTCTTTTCCAAAAATTAGTATTCTCCTCCCTGACTTGCGGATAGAGTGAGCTAACTTGCGGATAACCGCCATCAACTTGCGGAAAGTAGATTTTAGGACTATTCGTAGTTTAATTCGGCAAATAAATGGTAAGATTTAAACAAAATGATGTTATAAATAAAGCGAGGTACACGGATGACAATTTATATTGCGCTGTTACGAGGAATCAATGTTGGCAAGCATAACCGGATCAAAATGGCAGATTTAAAAAGTCTATTAGAAACAATGGGCCTAACCAAGGTGAAAACATATATTCAAAGTGGAAATGTTTTATTCGAAGCAAAGGACGAGGCAGAGCAACTTAGCCAACGATTAGAGGATGAGATAAGTAAGACATTTGGTTTTCCGGTCCCTGTTATTTTAAGAACAGCTGAGGAATACGAACAGATTATCCGTGATTGTCCCTATTCTATCGATTCGCTTAAGGAAGGCGAGAGTATCCAACTAGCCTTTTTGGCGGAGGAACCCTCCCAAGTGAAAACGGACCTTTTACGCAACTACGAAAGCGAGCCGGACGAATGTTTTATAAAAGGGAAAGAAGTCTACCTTTTTTTACGGCAAAGTATCCTCGATTCAAAACTTGCCACTCAGCTGCCGAAATTAGGTGTTCCTGCGACAGTACGTAACTGGAAAACCGTCATCAAACTATCGACCATGGTAGAAGCTTTGAAATAAAAAAGCGCTCGGATCGATTGGATCCGAGCGTTATTTATTGTATACCGTAGTGTAAAATAATTAATTGTGGATAACACTGAACTAGTTCTCTGAATCCAGCTCCAGCGCTCCAGTCCATACGCCGCTAAACGGGCGCTTGCGCCTTTTGTTCTGTTATTCATTTTTTAATAAACGAACGCTCTCATTAAATTCCTTTTCAATGGCATCATTTTTCTTATAAGTGATCAAGCTGACAACGACTGCTACAATTAGATTGAAGACAAAGCCTGGAACTATTTCATAAAGCGTGTCACCAAGTCCAACATTTTTCCAAACGATAACGGTAACAGCACCGACGATCATCCCGAAAAGGGCTCCCCAATTCGTAATCTTTTTCCAGAATAAACTTAGCAGGATAACAGGTCCGAAAGAAGCTCCGAAGCCTGCCCATGCATAGGCAACAAGATCTAAAATGGTGCTATTTTGTTTGAAAGCAAGTGCAGCAGCAACAACGGACACAAGAAGAACCGCCATTCTTCCTAAGAAGACAAGTTGTTTATCTTTAGCGTTCTTGTTCATCACCATTTTGTATAAATCTTCAACAAGCGCACTAGAAGTTACGATTAATTGGGAAGAAATCGTACTCATTATCGCTGCAAGAATGGCAGCCAAAGCAAATCCAGCGAATAGAGGGTGGAATAAAATCTGGCTTAATTCAATAAATACCGCTTCTGGATTCTTTAATACATGCTCCGGATTATTATGGAAAAATGCAATCCCAATAAATCCTGTTAAGATTGTACCGATAAGCGAGATAATCATCCAGCCCATACCAATTCGCCGGGCGCTTTTTGTTTCTTTGATCGTTTTGATTGCCATAAATCTTACAATAATATGCGGCTGGCCAAAATAGCCTAGGCCCCATGCCATTGCCGAAACTATTCCTAAAAAGGTTGTCCCTTTTAATAAGTCCATTTTAGTAGGATCAATCGCTCGAATCGTTTCAAACGTTTCAGCGGGGCCACCCGTGTGAAAGATGCCAATAGCGGGAACAAGTGCTAGGGCAATCAGCATCATTAATCCTTGAATAAAGTCTGTATAACTTACAGCTAAGAATCCACCAAATAGGGTGTAGGCAACCGTAACGCCGCCAACAATCAAAAGCCCAGTATGGTAACTCGTGCCAAACGAGCTCTCAAAAAAGACAGCTCCAGAAACCATTCCGGAAGAAACATAGAAAGTAAAGAATATAAGAATAACAATACCTGAAACAATACGGAGTAGTTTGCTGTTGTCTTTAAAACGGTTTTCAAGATAGCTAGGAATCGTGATGGAATCATTGGCAACTTGAGTATAAGAACGTAAGCGAGGTGCAACTAGCAGCCAGTTAAGATAGGCTCCAATCGTTAAACCAACCGCGATCCACGCATCTGCCAAACCGGTTACATAAATCCCCCCAGGTAAGCCCATTAAGAGCCAGCCGCTCATATCAGCAGCCCCAGCACTTAAGGCGGTTACAGCAGGTCCTAAAGACCTTCCACCAAGCATGTAATCCGTAAGATTGCTAGTCTTTCGATATGAATACCAACCGATAAAGAGCATAGCGGCAATATAGATTCCAATCGAGAGTAGTTGTAGTGATTCGTTAGACATATATTTCCTCCTCTGTTTGTTATCGTAGAAAACACTGTTAATAATATTTTCTATATAAAAAATATTCTATCAACTTTAAAATCCTATTACTAGTGTAAAAATATGTTTTTATAAAATAGGGAAAAATACTTGTAGTATAACATTGGCGAATCTGCTTAAGCAGTTCAATTGTAACGTGTAATTGAAACGACTATTATAGAAGCAAATGAAAAGGGTGCTGTATAAATGGATTTAAACCAATGGTTTCAAAAAGGATTAACTGTCGATGGGTACATCAACGCGATGACCACCAATAAAGATGAAATGCTCACAATCTATAAGCAATTTACCTTAAGGGATGAAGACAGAAATAGACTCGAGGCATTAAGACCGCAAAAATTACGAGCGATTGTCCTCTCAGAGGATTGGTGTGGAGATGCGATGCTGAATAACCCAATTTTGCTGCGAATAGCTGAGGCCGCCGAGATGGAAGTCCGTTTCGTGCTCCGCGATTCAAATCTGGAGTTAATGGACCAATATTTAACCAATGGCACGTCGAGAGCCATTCCAATTTTTATTTTTATCAATGAAGAAGGCAATGAAGCAGGCGTATGGGGACCAAGAGCACCTGAAATACAGGCATTTGTAATGGAAAAGCGTGCTGCCTTGCCAGATAAAGACGCTGAGGATTTCCAAGAGAAACAAATGGCAATGTTTAAGAACTTTAAAGAAACCTATCAAACAGATGCGGTCATTTGGCAAACCGTAGCCAATAGTATCCTATCGACACTGTTAAAATAACAAAGAGGATCCCCAAGTAGTTTTAACTACAAGGGGATCCTTTTCTCGCCCATATTAAATACTGCTGTTCTTTGGAGGGATACGGTCGTTCTGCAAATTTTTATCACTGATTTTTGGCTCAATTCCAAGAATGAAATTACGGATGTTCGACCGGTGCAAATAAATTAAGAAAAAAGTAAATAAAAAAGAGATAAGTTCTAACTCAAAATTAGGAGAAACCAAGGAATATACGAGCATACTTAGACCAACGGTGATGGAGCCGAAGAATACATACTTTGTTAAAAAAATAACCAAAAAGAAGGTAATATAGGCAATCACTAATAAAGGAAAATTGGCAATCAACAGTGCTCCGGCAGTTGTAGCAATCGCCTTTCCCCCTCTAAAGCCTGCAAAAATTGGAAAGCAATGTCCAACAACAGCAGCGAATCCAAAGTAAAGGGGTTCCGCCTCAAGATTGAAGTAAATTGGCATGTAGGCTGCCAAAGCGCCCTTCGCAAGATCAATAAGCAGGACGAAAATAGCTGACTTTTTACCAAGAACCCTCAATGTGTTGGTTGCACCAGGATTTTTGCTGCCATGATCCCGGATGTCTACACCAAAGACCAACCTGCCTACAATTAAGGCAGTGGGAACGCTTCCAATTAAGTAGGAAGCTAGAAGCAACAGCCAGAACATAAGCACCCTTCCCCCATCTATTATTTTATTAAATTCGTTTTATTTATAGATTCTATCACACTTCAGTGGTATTATTTTGTTGAATTCTCACTATTAGTAAGAAAAGGGAGCGCTCAACATGAGACAAATTGATTTTGGTCAAGTTGCTAATAGCTATGCATGCGCAAGAGAAGATATTCCCGTAACCTTAATGGATAGCCTCTATCTCCGCAATATTTTTTTTGAAGGAAAAAAAGTCGCTGATATCGGCTCGGGAACTGGTGTGTTAACAAGAAAAGTGGCCTTACGAAAAGCGGATGTTATTGGCATTGAGCCATCAAAGGAAATGCTAGAACAGGCAAAGGCTTTCAATCTTACGAAGAATTTTACCATTCCGTATCAATTGGGCAGTGCAGAAGATACAGGTCTAAAAGATTCACAGTTTGATATTGTCACAGTAATAAGGGCATGGCATTGGTTTGATCGTCCTAAGGCAATCCAAGAAATGAAAAGGATATTAAAAGCAAAAGGGACGTTAATTGTTATTGATTCTGGTTTTCTATCAGGCACGCCTGCCGTTGAAAAAACCTTGGCAGTGCTAGCTAAATACGTTGAAGGCGGCTTATTGCCAGCAGGTTCGAAGGCAGAGTCCCAGATGCGGATGAACGGATTTCCCGTCGAGTGGTTTGCTGAATGGCAGACAAATGGTTTCGAACTGAGAGATTTTTATAAGTTAAATTACACGGTCAACTTTACAAAGCAGGAATGGATCGAGCGAATGGAGTCGATTTCATGGCTGGCAGGAATAGATGTAAATGTTCGAAAAGCGGCATTGGAGGAGTTAGCCAGTTCAATACCAAATCAAGAATCCTTTGTCATTCCACATGAATGTAATGTTTGTATTTTAAGAATTGGAGAGTAGACCTTCTACTATTTACGTTATAATAACTTAAAAGATAAACTCATCACATGATGAAACAACATCGCCTTATGAAAAGGATGATCAATTTGAGTCAGAAGCTTAAAATTCAACAGCCAAAAATTCCATCAAGTTTAACACCATTAGACTTTAACGATAGAGAAGATTCTTACATTAACATGGCAATCATCAGCGATTGCTCGATATCACAAGAGGAAATTGAAAAGCTAATTTTTGAGGAGGTTGTATTTAAAAATGTAACCTTTCTCGATGGATCATTT
This sequence comes from Bacillus sp. AFS031507, assembly GCF_002584635.1. Classification (NCBI taxonomy): domain Bacteria; kingdom Bacillati; phylum Bacillota; class Bacilli; order Caryophanales; family Bacillaceae; genus Bacillus; species Bacillus sp. AFS031507. The sequence goes on along the minus strand of NZ_NUOW01000036.1, from coordinate 123,431 downwards.
CGGTTTATTCAATTAACCGATGTCATTTTTGATCGATGCGATCTATCCAATGTGGATTTTACCGATGGAATTATCCACCGTGTCGAGTTTCGCGATTCTAAACTATTAGGATTAAATCTTGCAGATGCTACACTTCGTAATGTCTTGTTTGAAAGCTGTAATCTGAATATGGGCTCGTTTGGATATGCCGATTTGAAGGAAATGAGATTTGAAAATTGTTCCCTTCGCAATGCTGATTATTATGATGCCAAGTTTAAAAAAATTGAATTTAAAAATTGTGATCTTGATGATGCGAATTTTACGGGAACCACTCTTAAAGGAGTGGACCTCAGCACCTGTAAGTTTAACCGCTTAAATCTCTCACTTGATAGTGTTGCAGGGTGCACGGTTTCTGCAGACCAGGCGCTAGGATTTGCGAGGCTATTAGGATTGGAAATTAAAGAATAATCTACGATATTTCTGCTAAAACCGTGCGGCCGCCGTCGCACGGTTTTTTCTTGTGGAATTTTTCTGCCATGAAAATTAGCATGGTATGATAAAAAAGATTCGAAAAAATATTTTTTAAATTAGTGTAGGGTTTTTTCAATAACCTGTCGTCTATTAAAGTGAGTAACAACAAAGAAAGGGGGAGAGAGCAATTAGCGATGCAGCCTTAATAGAAAATGTGTTGGAAGGCAATGATCACGCCTTTCGCCTTTTGGTAGAGAAGTACCGCAATGATGTGTTCCGGACCATCTTTGCTGTTCTTCGCGACCAAAAGGAAGCAGAAGACGCGGCACAGGAAGTTTTTATGAAAATCTATACCTCTCTCCCCCAATATCAAAATCAAGGTTTCAAAACGTGGATGACGCGAATTGCCGTTAATCATGCGATAGATATCAAAAGAAAACAAGTGAGAAGAAAAGAGGAAGTGGCGGAAGACCTCGAGTTGCAGTTAGTAGGGACACCGAAAGATAGTATTGAAAAAGAGATAATGGATACCGACCGGAGAAGGCTCGTCAGGAGGAAGCTTGATGAACTGCCCGAAAATTACCGTGATGTGATCTACGGATTTTACATAGCGGAAAAAAGCTATCAGCAATTGGCAGACGAACAAAATGTACAAGTGAAAACGATTGAAACAAAGCTATACCGGGCTCGCCATTGGATGAAAAAGAATTGGAAGGAGGACGATTTTTCATGAAGCATTACACTTATGATGAGTGGTTGCAATACGTTAATGACGAAATCAATGAGAATTCAAGGCAGGAATTAGAAGGCCATTTATACTCGTGCGACCAATGTCTCAACCATTACTTAATGGCGATGGAAGCAAATGAATCATCGCTTCCAATTCTCTCCGACATGAGCGAGTTTACCGATTTGGTCATGGCAGAGGTTTCGAAACAAAAAATCGTGGTGCCTGACACCAAAAATGACATCAAAAATGACGCCAAAACCAAAATGGAGAAAAAACCTTTTTATCATCAAGCGGCATTCCATTATCTGCTGGCTGCAGCGGCGACGATTCTGTTGACCTTCACGGGTGCTTTTCAGTCGCTCGCTACGTATGCGAATGCGTTAGAAAGCCCGCAACCGCAAGTTCAGAAAAAGAAGCATTCGGTCACAGAGGGTGTTATCAATAAAACTTTTGCATGGATGGATTCACTAGAAAAAAAGGAGGCAGTTAAGAAATGAAAAATCCGACAAAAGCATTGACCTTATCCTTATTTCCAGGTCTTGGTCATATATATTTCGGCAACATGTTTCGCGGAGTACTATATCTACTGACCGTAATGGGGTTGGCGTTCGTCACTGTCATTGGGTTAGTAACCAATAATGAGGAAGTTGGCATTGTTACCTTTATGTTAGGACTATTCATTTACCTAATTAGTTTTATCGACATGGGTGTGCAGGTTTCTAAACATAAAAAAGCGCAGAAGACAGCGAACCCGGATGAACCGCAGCTACAGGCTTCCCAAGATTCAGAACGCTTCTATACAATCGTTTTGTCATTTATTCCTGGCCTAGGGCATTTCCAAATTGGACTGATGAACAGGGGCTTAACACTTTTGGCAACGTTTTTGGGGCTGGGGGTCATGGTTACATTTGTAACTGCGCTTTCCAATCGCGGCGAATTTATGGTCTTTATGGCAGCCCTGCCGATTATCTGGGTCTACGGATTCTTTGATGCGGTTCAACAGGTAAATAAAAAGCAGCGCGGTGAGGAGCTTGTCGACAGAACGATTTTTGAAGACTTTGAAATGCGCCGCGAGGACGGGAAAAAGAGTAAGTCGATTGCGACCTTTCTTTCAATCTTCCCAGGGGCAGGCCACCTCTATTTAGGCTTACAGCGCCGGGGCATTCAGTTAATGGCAGCCTTTCTCTTTTCTATCTATATTTTAGATATCTTACGGCTTGGTATCTTCTTGTTCTTAATCCCGATCATTTGGTTTTACAGCTTTTTCGATGCGATGCAAAAGGTTTCAAAGTACGGGGAAGAAACGGTGGAGGATGTTCCGATTATTGCTTATTTCCTTAATCATCAGAAATGGGTCGGCATTGGACTTGTTTTGATGGGACTCTACTATCTAGTGATGAACGTCCTGCTTCCAGCTTTTTCACCGATGTTAAGCAGGTTAATTGATATCGATGTGATGTATTGGGTTCAAGGTTATTTTCAAACGGGACTTGTTTGTCTGCTGTTGATTGGCGGGGGAATTAAACTTCTATCTGGAAGCAAACAAAAGCAGGGGGCTGAGAAGCATGAGTAAGTGGGGAAAAACTATTGCAGGGGCAGCAATAATCGGATTCGGGATTGGGTTCCTTTTCAGAAAAAGAAAGGGAGGAGAAGAAGCATGAGAACTTGGCGTGTTGGGACGTTTTCGATGGGGGCCTCACTCGTTTTCCTTGGCCTCTTCCTCTTTTTTTCAACGTTTTTGGGGTTAGACCTTGTACAAGTTATGACGGCTTGGTGGCCGCTTTTATTGGTTGTTCTCGGAATTGAAATTCTCCTTTATTTGTTTTTGTCACGACAGGAAAAGCCGGTCTTAAAATATGATTTTCTTAGTATTTTCTTTGTAGGTGTGATTGGAACTGCCGGGATTGCGTTTGCAATTTTAAGCACAACGGGGGTTATGGGTAAGGTGGAAGAAGTGATGGCGAGGGAAGAGCGCTCGTTTGAACTGCCTGCTTTTTCCTACCAAGTGGATGACAGCATCAAACGGGTGGTGGTCAGGACGGTGGGCCATCAGATGACAGTGGAGTCAACGGAGGAAAAAGAGGTATCGTTGTTCGGTACATACCGGGTGCAAACAGCCAAAAAGGAGAAGTTACTCCAAAGTGCGGATGATGTGATTTCAGCAAACCAAAAGGGTGATACACTCTATTTAAACATGAAGTCACTGCCAAACGAAATGAGTCCGTTTAATGCAAGTGGAGAGGTTGCGGCGACGCTTTTGGTTCCAAATCATGTGAAGCTTGAGGTAATTGGCAGTGATAATGCGTTAACCTTAAAGCCACGCTCGATAGCGAACGACTGGAGTATTGAAAGTGTCGCATCGGTCGTTGTCGATGTGGCCGCGGCTAGCAATTTGAAGGTTGCTGCAGTAGGTGCCCAAGAGGTAAGAGGGAAAGATGGCGACTGGAAGGTGTCAACGGAAAAGGATCTCAATGGTATCGATAATGGCAGGAAAAATGCGGTTTTTCAATCGGGTGAAGGAAAATACCATATCAATATTGCCAATGCCTTTGATGTCAGTCTTACTACGAATGAATAAATATATAGACAAGTGATATAGGCATACATGGCTAAATCCACTTGTCTAGTTTTTTGCAAAAAAATAAAAAAACGTTATGATAGGAGTTGGATGTTTGAAGAAAATAGTTTATAGGCTTGGTTATAAGTTTGTAAGCTAGGATAATAATTGGTAGAATATTGAATTGAGCAGATAACGAATGCCGATTGTTGATTTCAAAAATAGGATGATGAAAACGATGAAAAGAGCAAGACTGATTTATAATCCTACCTCAGGACGTGAAATTCTAAAGCGGAATCTTCCAGAGATTCTTCAAAAGCTTGAGATTGCTGGGTATGAAGCTTCTTGTCACGCTACCACTGGGGCAGGGGATGCGACCGAAGCAGCACGCTTAGCTGTTGAGCGTCAGTATGATATCGTTATTGCAGCGGGTGGAGATGGTACGATTCATGAAGTGGTCAATGGACTGGCGGAACAAGATTACCGTCCTAAATTAGGGATCATTCCAGCAGGAACCACGAATGACTTTGCCCGAGCCCTCCATATCCCCAGAGATATTGGACCAGCTGTAGATATTATCACTAAAGGTGATTTGATTCCCGTCGATATTGGACGTATCAATGATCGATATTTTATTAATATTGCGGGCGGCGGAAGAATAACCGAGCTTACATATGAAGTTCCAAGCAAATTGAAAACGATGCTCGGCCAACTAGCCTACTACTTAAAAGGGATGGAAATGCTGCCTTCTATTAAACCTTCAGAAGTTTCGATTGAGTATGATGGGAAACTGTTTGAGGGTGAAGCGATGCTCTTTCTTGTCGGGCTGACAAACTCAATTGGCGGCTTTGAAAAGCTGGCACCGGATTCTTCTATTAACGATGGACTCTTTTCATTATTAATATTGAAAAAGACGAATCTTGCTGAATTTATCCGGATTGCGACGTTGGCTCTACGCGGTGAGCATGTAAATGATCCGAATATCATCTACACTCAGGCCAACCGGATTAAAGTCCAGGCAGTAGATAAAGTCCAGTTGAATTTGGATGGGGAGTTTGGCGGCTTGCTTCCAGCCGAGTTTGAAAACTTGTACCGTCATTTAGAGGTGTTTGTTCCTCTTGAAGATATTCGCCCGAATGATCGCCCGACTGATTGGGAATCGGGGAAAAGATATAGCTAAGTGAAAAGTTCGTTCCAATCGGAGCGGGCTTTTTTTTACAGGTGAAAAAGGGAATTGTGTAATAATCCTAGAATAATGTCTGTAATGAAATGAGAAGGGGCGTTGTGAAATGAAGGCGTTAATAAATATCGATTATACCTATGATTTTGTGGCGGTGGATGGGGCGTTAACCTGCGGTGAATCAGGACAAAAAATCGAAGGAAGGATGGTTGAACTGACAAAAGAGTTTATTACGAAGGGTGATTACGTTGTATTTGCCATTGATGTCCATGATCAGGGTGACCAATACCATCCAGAAACGAAATTGTTTCCGCCGCATAACCTTCGCGGGACGTCAGGAAGAGACTTGTTTGGCGCGCTGAAGGAAGTGTTTGAAATGAATGAACAACGTGAGAATGTTACCTTTATGGATAAAACAAGATACTCTGCTTTCGCGGGAACAGACCTTGAAATCAAATTACGAGAGCGCGGAATTACAGAAGTTCATTTGGTCGGCGTCTGCACCGATATTTGTGTTCTTCATACAGCAGTAGATGCGTACAATAAAGGATTTAAGATTGTGGTATATAAGGATGCCGTGGCTTCTTTTAATCAGGGTGGTCATGAATGGGCTCTCGGACATTTTGAACAATCCCTAGGAGCGATAGTTAAATAGACTTTCGAGGGTAATATTGGTTATAATGAGGAAAAGCTGAAATAGTATTTCGGAGGTCTGATTATGAAACACTTTTATCACGATGATAGTTTAACTCTGCATACCGATCTATATCAGATTAATATGGTAGAAACGTATTGGAGAGATGGGATACATAATAAACGCGCGGTCTTCGAACTATTTTTCCGCAAGCTTCCGTTCGGGAACGGCTATGCAGTATTCGCTGGATTGGAGAAAGTAATCCAGTTTATTCAAGGCTTCCGCTTTAGTGAGGAAGACCTCGAGTATTTGCAAAATGAAGTAGGTTACAAAGAAGATTTTATCACATATCTTAAAGATATCCGGTTCACGGGAACAATCTGTGCGATGAAAGAAGGCGAGCTTGTTTTTGGCAATGAACCGATCTTACGTGTGGAGGCTCCGCTTTGTGAAGCCCAATTGATTGAAACGGCGCTGCTTAACATTGTGAACTATCAAACATTAATTGCTACGAAGGCATCCCGCATCAAGCAAGTTGTGGGCGATGAAGTGGCGATGGAATTTGGGACAAGACGGGCCCAGGAAATGGATGCAGCGATTTGGGGAACAAGAGCAGCTTATCTCGCCGGTTTTGACTCAACAAGCAATGTAAGAGCGGGTAAGCTGTTTGGTATTCCAGTATCTGGAACACATGCTCATTCGATGGTCCAAGCTTATAAAGATGAATATACGGCTTTCATCAAATATGCCGAAACACACAAGGATTGTGTCTTTTTGGTGGATACATATGATACACTCCGCCTCGGTGTTCCTAATGCGATCAAAGTGGCGAAAGAGTTAGGCGATAAAATTAATTTTATCGGAATTCGACTTGATAGCGGCGACCTTGCTTACCTTTCAAAGGAAGCGCGCAAAATGCTCGATGAGGCAGGATTCACCAATGCAAAGATAGTTGCCTCAAGTGATTTAGATGAATATACGATAATGAGCTTGAAATCACAAGGCGCCAAAATCGACAGCTGGGGAGTTGGCACAAAGCTGATTACGGCTTACGACCAAGCTGCACTGGGTGCGGTTTATAAAATTGTGTCTATTGAGGATGAAACCGGAAAAATGGAAGATACGATCAAGATCTCATCCAATCCGGAAAAAGTTACAACTCCAGGATTGAAGAGGGTTTATCGAATCATCAATAATACAAACCACCATGCCGAAGGAGATTATATTGCGTTAGCAGACGAAAAGATGCCTGAAAAACGGCTGCGAATGTTCCATCCAACCCATACGTACATGAATAAGGTGGTTACCAACTTTACGGCTAAAGAATTACATGAAGAAATCTTTTCTAAAGGCGAGCTTGTTTATGAAATGCCTTGCTTGGAAGAATCCCGTGATTATTTGAAGCAAAACCTCGATGCACTTTGGGGCGAGTATCAGCGGATTACGAATCCAGAAGATTATCCAGTTGACCTGAGTCAAAAATGCTGGGATAACAAGATGAGAAATATTGAAGAGGTTAAAGACAAGGTAGAGGCAATGAAAAGGTAACGATCAGGCGTTCTTTTGATAAAAAAGGGCAGACTTAAGAGGGGGTTATTTCCCTTTTGAGTCTGCCCTTCGTTTATTTTTGTTTAAAGAAATCGACAAAGGCATGGAAAATTTCAATACCCTGATAGGTAAGCATACTTGCGGCTGATATTGAAAAGAAGCCAATGATTACAAAGCGGATCCACATATTAATTTCCTCCCTTATTATGGTGTTAGCTTATGATTCGGGAGGGTGAATCACATAGTTTGATTGATGAAAGATAGGAATGAGAAAAATAAAGCTTTTGTGAAAACTTATGAACAAATAAATGAGTGGAGTTAGTGCTGCTGAAAGGATGGTCGTAAGGATAAAGAGAGTTTGTATAACAACGGGCAGCTTTTTGTTATCACCCCATTGATCTTTCACCTTGCCATCATCTACGTTGATGATTGCTTTGAAATCAGTATGAGAGTGTGAAAGTGTATTTGAAAAGTGGCTAAAGGTGAAAGAAAGGAAGGCAAAGAGTAACGGAATGGACAGGTTTTTTATCAGCTTGATTATTATCCACTCCTTCCAGTAATGAGATTGTTTTAATCATATACACTTTTATTATATTTGGAAATAAAAAAATTCTGACAATTTTCTTGGTTATTTTTGAAAAAAGGATCTTGTCCTTTGCAAGTTTCACAAACAGTCATGCTTTGTGTTACAATCTTAGCTAGTCAAAACAAGCAAAGGAAGAAACGAATGAGCAGAATAATACCGGTTAATAAAAATGATTACATAGATGTAGTTTTTGAAGATTTAACCCATGACGGAGCGGGTGTGGCCAAGGTGGATGGGTACCCGTTATTTGTCCCGAACGGACTGCCTGGCGAAAAGGCAAAAGTGAAGGTGATTAAGACAGGCAAAGGGTACGGCTTTGGGCGATTGGTCGAACTTTATGAAAAAAGCCCGTTCCGAGTCGATATTGAGAGCGGTGATATCCATAAATATGGCGGCTGCCAGCTCGAGCACATCAGCTATGAAGGTCAGCTCAAATATAAGGAAAACCAGGTCCGTCAGGTGCTTACACGGATCGGTAAACTGGAGGATGTTGTTGTTCATCCGATTCTGGGGATGGACCATCCCTTGCATTACCGCAACAAAGCACAGGTACCTGTTGGGGAGAAGGATGGCAAATTGATTGCTGGCTTCTTTAAACCGAGGAGCCATGAAATTGTTGATACGAATGAAAGTGTCATTCAATTGCCTGAAATTAATGAAGCGGTCCAGACGGTAAAGGAAATATGCAGCGAGCTAGGGATTCGTGCGTATCACGAGGAATCTCATAAAGGTGTACTCAGACACATTATGGCTCGTTATGGTCAGCAGACGGGAGAGCTCATGGTAGTAATTATCACGAGGACGGCGGATCTCCCTCAGCAAGATCAGCTGGTTGAGCAAATTGTTGCGCGGCTCCCGAAGGTAAAGTCAATCGTCCATAATGTCAATTCGAAGCGCACAAACGTCATCATGGGGGAAAAAACGACCGTTTGGTGGGGGAATGAAGTCATCTATGACTATATCGGGGATGTGAAATTTGCCATTTCCGCGCTGTCCTTTTACCAAGTAAACCCTGTTCAAACAAAGGTGTTATATGATAAGGCGCTAGAATATGCGGACCTTAGCGGTGAAGAAAGTGTCATTGATGCTTACTGTGGAATCGGAACGATTTCTCTATTTCTAGCACAAAAAGCCCGGAAAGTATTCGGTGTGGAAGTTGTTCCAGAGGCAATAGAGGATGCTAAGCGGAATGCGGCGTTAAATGAGATGACGAATACAGAGTTTGCTGCAGGGGAAGCGGAGGTTGTTATACCGAAATGGTATAAGGAAGGTAATGTGGCCGATGTCTTGGTTGTTGACCCGCCGCGCAAAGGCTGTGACGAGGCCTTGCTGCAGACGATTATTGAGATGAAACCGAAAAAAGTCGTTTATGTATCATGTAATCCAGCCACCCTCGCAAGAGATTTACGGATATTGGAGGACGGTGGATACAAAACGGTGGAAGTGCAGCCGGTCGATATGTTTCCGATGACCACGCATGTGGAGTGTGTGGCGCAACTCATCTTAAAAGAAGGCAACTAACCTTTTGATGTGACCCCCAAAAGTTAGAGCCTTATACTAAGCAGCTATTTGGCTGGTGTGGATACGGTATTGAACCGGACTCATGCCTGCCAATTTTTGCTTTATACGCTTGTTATTATAATAATTGATATATTCTTCGATTCTCTTTTTTAATTCCTCAAATGGGCACAGTGCTTCTCCGTAATACATTTCCTGTTTCAGTAACCCAAAAAAGTTCTCCATAGGTGAATTATCTAAACAGTTTCCTTTCCGCGACATACTCTGGCACACCTTGTTTTTCTTTAGTGTTTTTACCCATTTATTATGTTGATAATGCCAGCCTTGATCAGAATGTACAGTGGTTCTAAACTTAGAATCCTTTACTATTTCAAGAGCTTCCTTCAGAGGGCTGAGCGCTAATTCTATGGTTGGGCGCATACCTATCCCATACGAAAGAATTTCACCGTTGAACATATCCATAATAGGACTCAGATACAGTTTTACACCGTCTGAACACTTAAATTCTGTGATATCTGTTGTTAATTTTTGATGACACACCTTTGTGTGGAAACGACGATTTATACGGTTCTTGACAACTGTTCCTGTAGTTCCTTTGTAAGAACTGTATTTACGTGATTTTCTACTAAACTTCTCCACTTTAATTCCGAGATTATTCATGATGCGTCGCACCTTTTTATGATTCACTTCATTACCACGGTTTTTCAATTCCAGTTGGATACGACGATATCCATAATTTCCGTTATTTTCATCAAAAATGGATTGAATACATTCTTCAAGTTCGTGATCTGGATTTTCCTTCTTCATCCCTTTTATATGATAATGGTACGAAGATTCAGGAATACCAACTCTCTCTAAAACATCTTTTAGTTTGAAGGTTTCTTTGAGTTCGAATGATAGCGCTGCTTGTGCTTTTCGAGGTAGCCTTCCGGATCCATCTGAAAAGCTCGCAACTTTTTTAGGTATTCTACTTCTAAACGCAAAAGTTCGTTTTCTCTCTCCAATTTTTGTTCGTACGTCATTTCTTTTTCTTCTGCAATTTTTTTATTTCTTTTGTTCTTATTATTATCAGACATGGATGGCCGTCCTTTCGGTCTATCCAGGGCCTCAGGACCACCCTCCAAAAAAGCTTTCTTCCATGAAGCTATCATAGAAGGGTTGGTTAGTCCAAATTGAAGGGCGGTATCTGCCTCTGAAGAACCTGTTCTTTTCATAAAGCTTAAAACATCTAGCTTAAATTGAACAGAATAAGTTTCCTTGTTCTTCTTTCTCATTAACCCTTTCTCCCCAAATTTTTCGTAAACTTTTACCCATCTCAAAATGCGTGTAAAGTCTTTCATATCATACTTCTGTGCTAATAATCTATATCCCAATTTACCTTCTAGATACTCTTTTACTAGCATTAACTTAAATCCTTCACTATATTTAGCCACTCAAAAACACCCCAAAAATTAGATTTCACTCTAACTTTTGGGGTGCAGTACACTTTGGATGTTGCCTTTTAAAGGTCTTTAATGATTTACTAATATGTTCACATAATTGTAGAAAAGCTTTTGAAAAGACTAAATTTATATGAATTCTAATGTGATATTATTTTATCTGAGGAGGTAGCAAAATGGAAACATGACAATAAAATAATTACTTTTTCAATTTTTGGCGTTTCTGTCCACCATCATTTTCCCCATCAAAACAATGATTTAATGAAAACCTTGAAGAATAAATCCAACTTTGAAATTATGCAAACGTTTATGAACAACCTCCTTATTGAATCTTCACATTTTTCTACTTTAACACCCATTTCTTCCATGTTATTTCAAGAAAAATTGTTTAATAAAAAAATAGACCTGAAAGGATAGGTAAACCATGTAAGCATATTATCATTAAAAGTTTCCTAAGACTAATTATTTCTGGTAAGTAAATTTATATCTGAAGGAGGATAATTAATGGGTCACGATATATCAGGACACAATAAAGCAGGAAAAGAAATTGCTTATGCTCGTTTTAGCATGGGGAATTATAATGCTACCATACTGTATAATTTACTTGATGCAAATAATTACTATGCAGGAGTTAGTGGATCAGGCGACAGTTCTACCTTCTCGATACAACAAATTGAAAAGGCTATGAATGCCTACAAGCAATTTTATAAAAATGGTGATTCTCTGTCAGAAAGTGATTTCTTAACTTGGGATCAAAAACAAATCCTGAATTTTATACAGAATTGTTTAGCAACAGCAAAAATAGAAGGGAGTGTAAGAGTGTATTTTGGCTAATGTTTTAAGACTGTTTGCTAAATTCTTCAATTTCGCTCCGTATCCATATAACTCTATAGTAGTAATTACCTTCATATGTAACAATTTGCATTCCATCTAACCATTCTAAGGTGTCTAGCCATAATAAATATTTTTTTACAATAAGTAAAAATATTTAATCTTTATAAAAATTGAATATATTCCAACAATTATCCTATAATAAAGAGGAAATATATTAGGCTTTGGCTCAAATTGAAAAGTTGGCTTCATCCTTAGTTTTGCTAACATAAGATAATGCATCATAACCCCAAGATATACATAAGTACTAACTTGCTAGAAGCGAATATAATTACTTTTTTAATTAGGAGGCAATCATGGGAAGATTAGTTCATTTCGAAATTCATGTCAATGACATGGAACGGGCAAAGAAGTTTTATGGAGAGGTATTCGGATGGTCATTTCAAGATTGGAGTGAGTATGCAGGAATGCCTTACTTTGGAGCAGTGACTGGCGATGAGAATGAACTTGGGATCAATGGTGCTTTGATGCAGCGGCAAAGTGCTCCACCGGAAGCAAACCAAGCTTTGAATGCATTTGCTTGTACAATGGGAGTGGAAAATTACGATGTAACGGAAGCTAAAATTATTGAGAATGGCGGCAAGGTCGCAATGGCCAAATATGCCCTGCCTGGAATGGCGTGGCAGGGATACTATATTGATACCGAAGGCAATATATTCGGAATTCATCAACCCGATGCGAATGCAAAATAGAATCCTAAGGTGAGTGAGAGAACTCTCATCATACTGACTACTTTTCAGAAAATTATGTACTTCATATTATTAATATGCTATAGTTAGTGAAAATTACATATCGTGTAAGAATTGGTGCCAAGCTAAGGCTTGGCTTAAAAGGGAAGAACGGTGTAATTCCGTCGCTGTCCCGCAACTGTAAATCGGAGTGAATCACAAATACCACTGTCTTAGGATGGGAAGGTGTGAGGAGCAATGATGATAAGCCAGGAGACCTGCCAATTTCCAGTACACACCAAATACCTACGTGGAAATAGGTGGTGACATTCTTTTGTACGACAAACGAGTTATGAGTAGCTATGTTTATGCATATTTTTTTAGCAAAACTTAAACTTGATTGTAGAGCCATTTCCATTTTGTGGAGATGGCTTTTTTGTTGTATAGGAGATTATCAAATCATTTATTTTGGATAACGTGAACTAGTTCTCTGAATCCAGCTCCAGCGCCCAACTGCTAGTGGACTTCGCTCTCCGCCCTACGATAGGTCAAGCACGAATGCGCTACGCTCTCCGTGTTTCCTTTATCTCAGTTGGAGCGCTCCAGTCCATACGCAGCTAAACGGGCGCTTGCGCCTTTGTTCTACTTGGGAATATGTAAATTTAAATAAGGAGGAATGAAATATGAATTTAGTTAGTACTGCCATTGGTTACCCGTACATTGGTGATAATCGGGAGTGGAAACGTTGTATAGAATCTTTTTGGAAGGGTGCGATATCAGAGGAGCAATTTATTTTCGAGATGAAAACGAATCGTTTGAATAATTTGAAGCGCCAGCAATCATTAGACTTAGAGTTACTAACAGTTGGGGATTTTACCCTTTATGACCGTATGCTTGACCATGCGGCAATGTTCGGTATGGTTCCAAATCGTTATAAGTGGACAGGTGATGAAGTCGATCTAACCACTTATTACGAAATGGCCCGTGGGGCAAGCCATGTTGTGGCTTGTGAGATGACAAAGTGGTTTAACACCAACTATCACTACATCGTGCCCGAGTATGAAGGCAAGTCATTACAATTAACGAAGAACTACATTTTAGATTATTTTGTAGAAGCCAAAGAGGAATTAGGTCTTATTACAAAGCCTACAATGATCGGTCCTTTTACTTTTGTTAGCTTAGCGAAAGGATACGATGCTAAATCGAAAGCATTGTTTATTTTAAAACTCTTACCGTTATATGCTCAAGTATTGCAGCAACTTGTAGATGCTGGGGCAAAGTGGATTCAAGTGGAAGAACCAGCACTAACCCTTTCACTAACAGCAGATGATGTAAAACTAGTGCAAGAAATTTACAAACAGTTAGCAGAAGAAGTACCGGCTGCACAAATCATGTTGCAAACCTATTTTGAAGGACTATCAGCGTATGAAGAGCTGTCTCAATTACCTGTTGCAGGGATTGGTCTTGATTTCATTCATGGTTCCGAAGAGAATATGGCTTCACTTCGAAAAAACGGGTTCCCACAAGACAAAGTATTAGGAATTGGTATCGTAAATGGACGGGATATTTGGCGGGCAAATTTGGCTGAAAAAGCATTCAATACAAAAGCTGTTTTATTATTAAGCGGTGTAAAAGAAGCTTGGATTCAGTCTTCATGTAGTTTACAGCATGTACCTGTGACGACGAAGGCAGAAACAAAGCTGGATGCCATACTGACAAATGCTTTGTCATTTGCCGATGAGAAAATAATTGAGTTATCACATATCGCATCTTACGTACGTGACGAGGCTTGGACAGGAAATAAGAGCGTTTCACAAAGTATGATAGCAACTGAAGCATTAGTACAGCATAAGGCAAGGAAAAATGCACGTGTGAAAGAGCTAGTATTACAAGTAACACAAGAGGATTTTGCTCGTTCAATGACGTTTAAAGAACGTCAGCCTTTGCAGAAAAAGGCATTAGATTTACCAGATTATCCAACCACAACCATTGGCAGCTTCCCTCAGTCAGTTCAAGTAAAACGGACACGTACAGCATGGCGTAAAAAGGAAATTACAGACGCTGAGTATGCAGCGTTTCTAAAAAATGAAACAGCTCGTTGGATTCAAATTCAAGAAGAAATAGGATTGGATGTTTTAGTGCATGGTGAATTTGAGCGGACGGATATGGTTGAGTACTTTGGAGAAAAGCTAGAAGGTTTTGCCTTTACAGAAAAAGCGTGGGTTGTATCCTATGGTTCACGTTGTGTAAAACCACCAATTATTTATGGTGACGTCGAGTGGACAGCCCCAATGACCGTGAAGGAAGTAGAAGCGGCACAGCAATTAACGTCTAAGTATGTGAAAGGGATGTTAACAGGTCCTATCACAATCTTAAATTGGTCTTTTGTCCGCGATGATATTTCACGTGAACAAGTAGCCAACCAACTGGCCTTAGCACTAAGAGAAGAGATTGCAGCGTTAGAAGATGCAGGCATTGCCATTATTCAAGTGGATGAACCGGCATTACGTGAAGGACTGCCATTACGCAAAGAAAAATGGGCTGAGTATTTAGCATGGGGGGTAAATGCCTTTAAGTTAGCAACTTCTAGTGTGAAAAATGAAACACAAATCCATACACATATGTGCTATTGCGAGTTTAATGACTTTATTGAGCCGATTCGTGCCCTTGACGCAGATGTGATTTCAATCGAAACGTCTAGAAGTCATGGGGAGTTGATTCAATCTCTTAAAAAAAATCCATATGAACTTGGTATTGGTTTAGGAGTGTATGATATTCATAGTCCACGTGTACCAAGTCTAGAAGAAATCAAAGCGATTTTAAACGATAGTTTAGAAATTATTTCAAAAGAACAGTTCTGGGTGAATCCAGATTGTGGTTTAAAAACACGTCATGAAGAAGAAACCATTGCATCGCTAAAAAATATGGTGTCAGCCGCACGAAACCTACGCCAACAGCAACAACAAACTGTTTAAATCTAATCTTAACAATTAAATTAAGGGCCTTTTCCATTTTTGGAAAGGCTCTTTGGTTAATTGGGAATTACTATCCAGTTATCAGGCTTACAGATTTTGTCGGAAATATGAATGTGTATGAAGCACGTGATAAATTAATTCAGATTACAGAAGGTTTTGGTTTGACTCTAAAAAATGCTAACCTGCATACGGCGGCTACTACTCAAAGTACCCCAAAATAATAACCGAAAATTATATTTTTTATCGAGATTATTAATCATGAAAAAACAAATGGCTTAAAGTAAAACAAGAAATGATGATTGGAATAGTCAACAAATATGCGAGCCCATTCTAACGACTGGGCTCATATTTCGAGTTTCATTTGTCTTTATTTCTCAAACCATAATCTTGTTTTGTCATCTGGGTCACCATTGTAATTGATCTGGATTTCCTCTCCTTCTTTAATGTCGGTATAAGCATAAAAATTGATTGTACCTTTTTTTAATTTCCTTTTGAAAATGGCATTAGGTGTGCGGGAATGATTAAAGAGCGACCCAATTCCTAAGGCTAACGCACATTCATCGAAATCTTTTCCCCACCAGAATACATAATCGATCAAGGTTGTTTTTTCCAAATACTTAAACTCTTCTTTAGGGAAGATAATGACGGGTGACACCTCTAAAAGCTCATCCTTCTTAATATCCCGTGTAGCAAAGATTCCTCTCCCGTATTGAGATTGCCTTACCTCCAACATAGTTCTGTTTACCTCCATTTTATACACATCTCAGTTGCAGTTTTTTTATTAAGGTATGAAAAAGGGAGGTGTTTGGTATGGGTCAATTAGGTAGAAGTCTGTTGATAGCGGAAAAAAACCAAGTTAGTGTTGAGACTAACCTGGCTTAGTGAACTTATTTTTGTAAGGGGCTTACCAAGATGTTAGTTGTGCAATTGTCCAAAAAAATTATCATAATAATTATTTAATTGACTAATGGTTAATTTTTCTAACAGGTTTACAATATAGGTGATAACGAATAGTTTTTCAAAAGCTATGAGGAAAGCTATTAATCTATTAGTAAGGAGCCTGGATCATGTCTTTGAACGTAACTGAGATTGAAAAGCCCTTATATATTAAAGTGGACCCTGATGATAATGTAGCGATCATTGTCAACACTGGGGGATTGCCTGAGGGGGCAATTTTTTAGATGGACTAAAACTGAATGAGCGAGTACCTCAAGGTCATAAAGTAACACTTACGGATTTAAAGTGTGGGGATGCGATTATTCGTTATGGCCACATCATCGGTTATGTTAAAAATCCTGTAAAAAAAGGAAGCTGGGTCAATGAAACCATGGTTGATTTGCCAAGTGCACCCGAGCTGGACGAACTATTAGCACCTGAGCAAGCGTCACAGCCTTTGCCGCCGCTAGAGGGATATACATTTGAAGGGTATCGGAATTCGAACGGCACGGTAGGTACAAAAACATTCTTGGAATTTCAACAAGTGTACAATGTGTCGTAGGAGTGGTGGAATTTGCGGTTAAGCGGATTAATAATGAACTTTTACCAAAATATCCAAATGTAGACGATGTCGTCGCTCTCAATCATAGCTATGGCTGTGGCGTGGCGATTAATTCCCCCGATGCAATCATCCCGATTCGAACCCTCCAAAATTTAGCCGCCCATCCGAGTTTTGGCGGGGAAGTTTTGGTGGTTGGTTTGGGGTGTGAAAAATTAGTTCCTGACCGATTATTACCAGATGGAGATACCTCCAATGTTATCTTATTACAAGAACAGACAGGCTTTATAAATATGGTCGAAAAGATTTTGGAAATGGCCGAGACACGTCTAAAAAGGTTAAATGAGCGGAAGCGGGAAACATGTCCTCTTTCGGATCTTGTTATTGGCGTACAATGTGGCGGTAGTGATGCTTTCTCCGGTGTAACAGCCAATCCAGCTGTTGGCTATGCTGCCGACCTCATTGTTCGGGCAGGTGGAACGGTTATGTTTTCCGAAGTGTCTGAGATTAGGGATTCTGTCCACTTATTAATGTCCAGAGTTGTTGATGAGAAAGTAGGCAACGATTTAAAAAGGGAAATGAAATGGTATGACAACTATTTGCAAGGCGGTCAAGTGGACCGGGATGCCAATCCGACGCCTGGGAATAAAAAAGGCGACTTATCAAATGTTGTGGAAAAATCGTTGGGTTCGGTAACGAAATCGGGCAACAGTCCCCTTGTTGAAGTAGTTCCGCCAGGTGCGAAGGCAACGAAAAAAGGCTTACTTTTCGCTGCTACCCCTGCAGGTGATTTTGTCTGTGGGACACTGCAATTAGCCGCCGGAATGCATTTGCAAGTTTTCACAACGGGTCGGGGAACGCCTTATGGTTTAGCTATGGCTCCTGTGATTAAGGTTTCAACTCGCAATGCCTTAACCGAGCAATGGAAGGACCTGATTGATGTTAACGCTGGAACAATTGCAACAGGTGAGGCAACGATTGAAAATGTAGGATGGGAAATTTTTCACCTGATTTTAGATGTGGCGAGCAGTCGCAAGCAAACCTATGCGGAAAAATGGGGCTTGCATAATGATTTATGCTTATTTAACCCTGCACCGATTACTTGATGCCTATGAAACAGGGCTATGACTTTTTATGGTTGTTTCTTTTAAAATTAAAGAACAATGATATAAGGATAGAACGATTGTGGCAAAGCTAAAAATATTAAAGGCTGACAGGAAGCACGCTGTCAGCCTTTTTAGATTGGCAAAATAGTTGAATATCTTGTTAACGGTTATAATGATAGTGGAGTTGATTAGGATGAATGCGAAGGAGATATCCACACGGATCGATGTTCTTGATTATTTACGGGGATTTGCACTAATGGGGATTATCCTGGTTAACATCATTCCATTATTGTTGATTAAGTTACCAATACCCCATACAACTGATGCATCGTACTTGAGGTTTTTATATTTATTTGTAGAAGGCCGCTTTTATACGATCTTTACCTTTTTGTTTGGTGTGGGGTTTTATATATTTATCTCCAGGGCAAATGCGAAGGGGAAAAATGGATATGTTTTGTTTTTGCGGCGAATCCTCGTGTTGTTTATCTTTGGATTAGTTCATGTGCAATTTCATCCAGGGGAAGCATTAACGGTTTACGCTATTTGTGGTCTGATTATTTTACCTTTTTATAAAGCGAACAAGGTTGTAAATCTTGTTTTTGGAATAGTCATGCTGCTCGTCCTAAGTTTGTATGCTCAGAAAATGTTTATGGTGGTTCCATTGATGTTGTTAGGAATTGCCGCCGGGCAGTACCGGCTATTTGAACGAATATCAGATCGATGGAAAGTGACAGCTGTTTTCACAGGGGGGATGTTTGTTTTAAGTGTGGCAGGTCTTATTTATCAATATCAGCATGCCCCGTTTGATTTTGGATCAGGTGGTGAGTCCATAGAAACGCAGCAATTCTTACGGATTGGAATCACGATTGGTCCAATTGTCTCTGCTTTTTATATCGGGCTGATGATTTTGCTTCTGAATTTTCCTGTTGTCCGGCAGGTCCTGTCACCTTTAAAGAGCTACGGACGGATGGCGCTGACAAACTATGTTTCACAAACAATCGTAATCCTAGTTGCGGGGAAGATGCTGGATTTATTTGATCATATAACTTATTTACATTCACTTTATTTTTGTTTAGCTATTTATGTCATTCAACTAACGTTCAGTGCGATTTGGCTGCGCCACTTTAGCTTCGGCCCATTAGAATGGGTGTGGCGCGCGCTGACCTATTTCGAATTCCCGCCAATGCGTAAATAAAATACTTATCCAATCCTAAATTGTCCATGTGAGGTGGACAAATTCTAGCAAGTGTCTTTCGGTGGTGCCTGACACCATTTTGTAAAATACTTCTTTTCTTTATCGAAAAACTCTGTAAAATGGAGATTAAGAGTATAATTGATGTGTTTGGAGAGATCTCTATGTCGAAGAGTTTCCCGATTTTTACGAAAGCGAATGAATCTGTGGTTTATAATCCAGATGATTTAATTGACTTATTTCTTGACTGTACCGCAGACGCGATTTGTATGGTCGATATGGAGAATCGATTTATTCGAGTGAACCATGTGTATACGAAGATATTTGGCTATACAGAGGACGATGTCATCGGAAAAAGAGTTGAGGAATTTTCCACTCCTGACATAGTGCATGATATTATTGAATCAGTCAAAAGTGGTGAAGCATATCCTGATATGGTTACCCAAAGATACCATAAAGACGGAAGCATACTTGATATTGCTGTTTCCTATTCTCCCTTTCGAAATTCATGTGGGGAAATTATTGCTGTTATTGCAATCTTTCGCGATATAACAGAGCATATAAATATTGAAAGAGAATTAAAAAAGACACGTGAACTGTACAAGCTTATAACTGAAAATACATCGGATATGATTAAGGTCTATTCGTTAGATAAAAAGATAGTCTATGCATCTCCTTCTCATGAAAACGGAATTGGATATACTCCTGACCAGTTAATAGGTAAAACCGTATACGATCTTATCATACCTGAGGAAATAGACCATTTTGAAAGAGTTTATCAAAGGTTAATAGAAACAAAGGAACCACAACTGCTGCAAACAAAGTTACAAGCAGCTGATAAGGAAGTAATATACTCGGAGACCACTTTTTCTCCTATTTTTAATGAACAAGGAGAAATTGATTCCTATGTGACGGTGGGAAGGGATATTACAGACCGGGTAAAAAATGATGATGCCCTCCGAAATTTAGACCGGCTTTCGATTATTGGCCAATTGGCTGCGGGAGTTGCTCATGAAATACGAAACCCGTTGACTTCGTTGAAAGGGTTTTCAAAGCTTTTGAAAGATACTAGGAACCAAGAAAAACAAAGTGATTATTTATCAATCATCATGAACGAATTAGATCGTATTGATATGATTGTGAATGAATTTATGTCGTTGGCGAAACCTCAAGCCATTCAATTTGATCAAGAAAATCTAAATTCAATCTTAAAAAGCACGGTTAATATACTTCATCCACAAGCTTTATTACATAATGTGCAAATAATCAGCCATAATCAAAAGGATAATATTGATTTGCTTTGTAATCCCAATCAGTTGAAACAGGTTTTTGTTAATTTTTTAAAAAATGCAATTGAATCGATGCCGTTTGGTGGAAATGTGAATATTCATGTGCAAAGGATAGAAGGCAAACGAGTGCAGATTAGCTTTTCGGATGAAGGGATGGGCATTGACGGCGAACTTATGCGCTATTTGGGAACTCCCTTCTATACAACCAAGGATAAAGGAATCGGACTTGGCCTAACCGTCAGCAACAAAATCATCCAGGAACATAATGGTACTATGAAAATCGACAGTCAACCTGGGAAAGGCACCACTGTAAAAGTTGAACTGGAATGCTTTTAATAAGGATGTAAAAAAGGGTGTCAGGCATCATTAAGGGACAATTGTCCCACGTGGTGCCTGACACCCTTATTTGGTGTAACGATTTGCATAGCTAGAAGCAACAAAGGCATTTGGTTTGATTTTCGGTTCAACCCCCATCGATTCGATTCTCGTTACCATTTCCTTTACAAACTCACTCGTCTTGTTTCGTTTACCAGCACCGATATCAATGTGCCCCTCCATTGTGAAGGTTGCTCCTTTATATATATAGGGGAGGACAAGATTGATCAACTCATTTTTCCTTTCTTCGTTAAACAGCGATACAATTTCCTCAGTTAAGGATAATTCAAGGGAAATCCGTTCATGTAAGTGAGTCATTTTTCTAGGAATAATGACTTTCCTTATGCACGCCCATACTCCTTTTCCTTTATTTTGAATCACAATTCCTGTGATAAAAACAGTTGTGGATCTATGGACTTGAGAATCTGTGCCAACCATTAGTCGATAGTTCCCACTTGGATCTAACTTCATGAATGCTACAATCCGTTCAAAAACCTGTTCGAACGACATTCCATTCTCCTGAAGATTTTGAAACAAATCGTGATAAGCCCCGTTTTTTTTCATCTTGAAGCACCACATCTTTCCTTTCCAACTAAAAAATTTAGTCTCGACTCTTACTCCTATCTTATGGAAAGTGATTTATTGTCGTGCAGCCATTGAAAGTATTTGATCTTTATTGAAATGTATGTAGATAGGTGAGCAAAAATGCATGGGTGTGACACCTTAGGGTGTCAGGCACTGTCCGTGGACAAACGCTTCATTTGTCCTTCCTGGGAGGACAGTTCGAAGACTGCTCAGTATTGATTCGGTTTTGAATTATGCTCAATTAACAACGGAAAATGGAATCTGCTAACCCTATATAGAAATTAATAGCCTTGGAACAACCTTTTTTCTAAAAACAATTATTTGCCTAACAATATTTGTGCCAGTCCATCATTAGATAAAGAAACGAGATTTTATCTAGATAGGGATGGATGGAAATGGCAAAGAGAAACCGAGGGAAAACAATCAGCTACCTGCCTTCAAATGGCCGGGGAACATGCCCGCTGTGTGAAAGGACAAGAATCAAGCTACTATATCCGCATACAACAGAAACAAACCAAACCATCAAAGTTTGCAAAAACTGCCGGGATAAATAAACAATGGTGTCAGGCACCGCTCGTGGACATTTGTCCTTTTGCGGTGCCTGACACCTTTTTCTTTTTTTGGTGATATCAGGAAACGGGGATCATACACTCATTTTTTAAAAGGATATTAACACTAATTGTCGAATAAACTTAACTGTAGTGCAATTAGCCTAAAGTGGTTGTGAGAGTGTAGTCCCAAATAAATAGATGTTAAAGGGGTGGGATGGATGGCGAAACGGATTGTGAAGCAGCATGAATTAAATTTTTTGAAGCGTGAGCTTAGGTTCTTAGAAGATTCAGAGATTCTTCCTGCAGGAAAGGCCAATGAGATAGATGAGATTTACGAGGTACAGAGACTCTCTTTCACAAAAACACTTTTGTATGTGGGTTCTATTTTGATTGGCGCGGGGGTACTCAGTTTTATCGCGAGTAATTGGGATGAGATTGGAAAAACAGCGAAGCTCCTGTTAATCATCGCGCTGTTCGTTGCCAGTAATCTGGCAGGATTTAAAATGGAAAGGAACTATCCAAAGACATCTAAAAGCCTTTATTATGTAGGTGTTCTTGTGTTCGGGGCGGGGATTTTTCTTGTGGAGCAAATGTTTCATCTCGGAACAAATTCACAAAATGCTTTTTTATGGTGGTCGCTTGGCATTTTGCCATTAGCATGGGTATTACGGGATAAATGGATCCTATTAGCATCTTCCTTTTTTGTCCTCAAATACATGCTGGATGGACAATATCTCGAAGGGGTAAATATCCCGTATTGGACACTGCTTTGGATTGCTGCCATTTATTTACTTAATGAAAAAATAGGGTTTTCAAAAGTAACTGGATTTGTCGCTGGCTTATTATCGCTAGCATTTATCGGGACGGTCATTAGCTTTTTTGTCAACCGCTATGAATATACTGATTTTCCTTACGTGTATGGATTAATCTATTTGGTCTTAGGAGTGGCTCTAGTCCTCTCAAGAGGGAGAATTAGAGACATTTATGTTGTCTTGGGATACCTCGTTCATGGTGCCTCAGCGCTATTGTTATCTTTTGAAGATACCTGGCCAATGGATTGGATGTATATTCCCTTTTCGGTCATCTATGTGCTCTATGTATTGTATTTAATTAAAAAAGGAAGTTTGCTCAGTATCATTATTCTATGCGTGATGATCTTCCGTTTTTACTTGGATTTATCCTTTGAGTTTTTGCCGAAATCGTTCGTATTTATTATTGGAGGATTTCTGCTCCTAGGTTTCGGTTTTTATTTTGAAAAACAAAGGAAAAAAGGGGTGAGTGTGCATGAATAAGCGAGCAAAGCAGTTGGTTTTGGCCTGTTCCGTACCTGTGCTGATTTTGTTAGGCATGTGCTTCGCGCCCCTCTATACCATGTTAACGGGGGTGGATATGATTCTCCAAACCAAACCGTTGGACCCATCCGACCTATTTCGAGGTGATTATGTGACCCTTCAATATGAAGCTGAAGAAGTCCCGATAAGTTTGGTGGATAAGGCTGTGGTCTCACGATTGCAGGACCAGGGGGGACAGTTTGATGTATTCGTTCTTATGGAGAAAAAGGACGGAGTCCACACCCCCATTAAAGTCAGCCTTGAAAAACCCGATAAAGGAATATTCCTAAAAGGAACAATAAACTATATTGATAAAGACAACCAAGGACAAGAAATTGCCTTCATTGAGTACAATCTGGATAAATACTTCCTTGAGGACAACACCGGGGCAGAATGGGAAAAAGCCTCTGCTAAAGGAGAAATACTAGCCAAACTAAAAGTAAACAACGGCTATGCCGTCCTGACCGATATCACAACCAAGTAAAAGTTGGTGTCAAAAAGTTGGTGTCAGGCACCGCACGTGGACAAAACTGCCTTTTGTCCACGTGGAGAGAACAGTGGTCTTTCTCGGTACCTGACACCTTCTTTCATTCCTAATGTTAACTTAAATTAAAATTAGGTTGACAATACAGTGTTCAACCATATATTTTAATATTATAACAATTAATTATTGGGGTGGGAGAATGATGAAGAAATTAAGAGCTTTGGATATAACACTAGTGGGGATGTTTGTAGCATTAATGGCGATTGGGGCAAATATAACCTCCTTTGTACCTTTTATGGTGGTGGGAGGAGTTCCAATTACACTCCAAACCTTTTTCGCTATCCTGGCAGGAGCTATTTTGGGGAGCCGGTTAGGATCCATAGCGATGACGGTTTATATGCTAGTTGGCTTTGTGGGCGTTCCTGTTTTTGCTAAATTTGGGGCAGGTCCATCCACAATTTTTAGTCCTACCTTCGGCTTTATTATATCGTATATTTTTACAGCGTTTATCATTGGAAAAATCGTTGAGAAGAAGAAAACTGTCGCAGCCTTTATCATCGCCTCCTTAATCGGAATGGCTGTAAACTACTTCTTCGGTACTAATTGGATGTATTTTGCCTATAAGCTTTGGGCTGCTGCACCAGAAGGATTCACTTATAAAATGGCCTGGTTATGGATGGTTGTTCCGCTTCCAAAAGACATAATCTTAGCCGTCCTTGCCGGAATCATGGCCCACCGACTAGAAAAAACCGTCCTTTCAAAAGGACAATTTAAACATTTAAAGCGTGTTTCTTAAGGGCATCAAGTTATAAACAAACTAAGGGTGTCAGGCACCGCTCGTGGACATTTGTCTTTTAGCGGTGCCTGACACCCTTTTTGTGACCTTTTTTCGAAGTAATTGCCTGATACGAAACTTTTAGATTATTCGGATGTTATACATATAATTTACAAGGGCATTTTGATATAATTCAGGAATAATGGATTTGATTTATATATTGATAGAAGTTATTACAGAATGGGTGATTACAATCATCAGGTCACGATTGAGAAGCTTAAATACCCTGCGTAATCAGATTCTAGCTGTTTTTTTGTTTGTTATGATGATTGTTCTTGCGATTGTTTCCATTATGGTATACAACCAGGTCGGAACTTTAATGAAGGACAATGCAGAGGAACAAATTCAGCAAACAGCAGTTGAAGCAAATGGAAGAATGGAAACATTATATAGACAAGTGGACACACTGTCGAACCAGTTGGCGACGAATGGTACCGTCCAGCAGCTACTGTTAGGGATCGTTGACGGGGATATCATGGATTTCGCCAAGCAGCAATCGTTAATCAAAGTCATCAATAATTTCTACGCCTACTCGGATGGGATTTCCAGCTTTGAACTATTTACATCTAAGGGGAAAAGAATTTATCCTTTTGATAATAAGCACTTATCTAACCGCATTCAACCGAGATGGATAGAGGTAGCGGATAAAGAAAAAGGACGATTAGTATGGGTAGGAAAAGACCCGGCCAATACCAATTATTCTTATGCCATTAGAAGAGTGAGTTTAATAGACCGTTGGTTTTCAAACGGGGGATATTTGGTCGTTCGGATCTCTAACAGCTATTTTCAAGTAAAAGAGAACATAGAGGAACATGGAGAAAAGGGGTATATGATGCTCCTTGATCGAGACTTAGCTCCAATTACTGATAATTATGGAATTGATATTCAGAATATGCTTTTAGAAGGACAAAAAGCCGTTACTATTAATAAAAAAGAGTTCATGATAGTAAAGGAATCGTCCAAACTGACGGGCTGGACATTGGTTATCTTAAAGCCGACGAGTTTCCTTTTAGAACGTGTCTCAGCGGTACGTCCCTTTATTTTACTATCGGGTGTAATCGGATATATCATTTTCTTTGTCTCTTCTATTTTTTTGGCGACGATGATCACGAGGCCTATTAAGCGACTAACCAATACAATGAAGAAAGCTAAAATGGATGAATTAAAGATAAATCCTGGAAGTTCCGCGTCGTTGGAAATTATTGAACTTAATAATACGTACAACCAAATGGTCGAAAACACGAATCACCTAATACAAGAGGTGTATGAAAAGGAACTGTTGCGGAGTAGAACTGAATTGAAAGCGCTTCAATCCCAAATTGATCCCCATTTTCTTTACAATACATTAAATGCCCTTTACTGGTCATTAGAAGAAAAGGGAGAAGAGGATTTGGCCGGGACAGTCATTGCGATGTCAGAGCTTTTCCGCTATACAATTGGAAACAAAAATAGTGGCGAATGGGTAACCATTCACGATGAACTTGAACATATTGAACGCTATTTACAGCTGATGAAAATGAGGCTGGGGGACCGATTGATATGGTCTATATCGGTGCGGCCAGAATTCAAAGATATAAAAATACCAAAGCTTATCATTCAGCCTTTAGTTGAAAATGCAATAATCCATGGAATTGAGAAAAAGAGAAAGCAAGGTACCGTCTTTATACATGTTGAAAAAGTGGACCACTCCTCAAATATCACGATAACCGTAAAGGACAATGGTTCAGGAATGGAGGCGGAAATGCTTTCACAAATTAATCACGCGATAGAAATGGATGGTGAGTCTTCCATTAAAGGAATGGGGATGGCTCTTACCAATGTGAATAAAAGAATTCGACTTTATTATGATCAATACAATTTGAAGCATCTATACCTAGATAGTGAACAAGGCGAGGGAACAAAGGTTACATTTGAAATTCCAGAGCTGAGGAGGTAAATAACAGATGTCTACCAAGACTATCTTAATCGTCGATGATGAGCAAACAACAAGACAAGGCTTGAAAAAAACACTGGAAATATGGTCCGCGGGAAAATATGAAATAATAAGTGCTACTGATGGACCTGAGGCATATGAGCTATTTGGCAAACATAAAATTCACCTTCTAATCACAGATGTTTGCATGCCTGAGATGGATGGTTTGAAACTGTTGAAAAACATTAAGGATAGAGGATATAAGCCCGTTGTGATGATTATTTCTGGACATCCTGATTTTGAATATGCTCAGGAAGCAATTCGTTTGGGAGTAATTAATTATCTCCTGAAGCCGTTAAGTAAACAAAAACTAATTGAAGCAGTTGAGCAGGCATTGGAAACAGAAGCTAACATCGAAAGGGCAGACCATCTAGAAAAAGTTGCCGATCAAAAGCTACTGAATGTGGATGCTCGGAAAGACCTCTCGAATTCTCTAATAAAAGATGCAATTACATACATAAATAAAAATTTAAATAGGCAGGTCAGCTTAAAGGAAGTGGCTGATACTGTCCATTTAAATGCCAGTTATTTCAGTGTTTTGTTTAAAGAGCAAACCCGTTTGACATTTAGTGAATACTCGACGAGAAAAAGGCTGCAAATGGCCAAAAACCTTTTATTAACCACGGATGCACATGTCGAAGATATCGCACAGCAGGCAGGCTATCAGACAGCTAAGTATTTCATTAAAATCTTTAAGGATTATGAGGGAATTACACCAAGCAAATACAGAAAAGTGGCTGTCCTTGACGAAGCACCTATCCAAAAATAGTGGAATTTCCCCCAATCGCGGTTACCTTACCGTGATTTTTTATTAGTGCTAAAATTCAGTATGTAAGCGAAAACAATTTATTGGGGGTTTTGAAATGTTTAAGAAAGCGTATACATTGTTGCTAGTACTTGCACTGCTTCTTACAGCTGGTCTTGCGGGCTGCAGTGGTTCTGACAAGGCTAGCAATGAGAGCAGTTCCAAGAAAACGATTAAATTCATGCATCTTTGGCCTGCCGGAAGCTCCAAACAACAAAATTTGATCGTGTCAGATATTATCAAGCAATACGAGGCAAATCATAAGGATGTAAAAATTGAGGTTGAAGTACTTGAAAATGAACAATACAAGAACAAAATGAAAGTTCTTTCCGCATCTAACGAGCTTCCAGATGTAGGTTTTACATGGGCAGCTGGATATATGACTCCTTTCGTTAAAGGAAAGCTTTTTTCACCACTTGATGATGTATTATCTGGCGGTTTGAAAGATTCTTTCGTTAGTGGAACAACAGAAGCATATGCGTTAGACGGCAAAACTTATGGTCTTCCACTAGAATTAAACATCGCTCCTATTTATTACAATAAAGAAATTTTCAAAAAATTTAATCTCGAAGTACCACAAACTTACAGTGAATTCACAAATGTTGTGAAAACACTTGCTAGTAAAGGTGTAGCACCAATTGCACTTGGAAATAAAGATCGTTGGACTGGATCTCTATGGTATATGTACCTTGCAGACCGTTTAGGTGGTTCTGAGGTTTTAAACAAAGCAATCGATCGTACTGGCTCATTTGAAGATCCTGCCTTAGTAACAGCTGCAGATGAAATTCAAAAACTTGTAAAAGAAAATGCATTCAATAAAGGATTTAATGGTTTATCTAATGATGAAGGAAAATCAGAATTCTTAAATGGAAAAGCTGCTATGTACCTAATGGGGACATGGGAACTTCCGAACTTCACGACAAATGAAGAAATTCCACAAGCATTCCGTGACAATGTTGGATTCTTTAAATTCCCAACAGTTGAAGGCGGTAAAGGGAACATCGACAGTTGGGTTGGCGGTCCTGGGGTTGGCTTGTTCGTATCTGAAAACTCAAAGGTTAAGCCTGAAGCAAAAGAATTTGTTAAATTCTTTGTTGAAAAATGGGGAGAGCAATCTGTTGAAAAAGCAGGTGTAATTCCAGCTACTAAAGTAGATACTGCCAAAGTTAAATTGCCACAACTTTATATTGATGTATTAAACGAATTGAATAAAGCTAGCAATCTAACATTATTCGCAGATGTTCAAATGAGTGCATCTGTTGCTGAAACACATTTGAATCTAATTCAATCACTGTTCGGGGACGAAGTGAATCCAAAAGATTTTGCTAAACAACACGAAGATGCGTTAAAGGCTGACGAAGGCAAATAATCGCAACTTAGAAAAAAGGGGCATATATCTTTACTTTTGGTATGTGCCCCTTCATTTTATCCTGTTTGCAAAGGAGTTGAACCGTAATGAATAGAGTTATGTCCAATAAGAAGATAGTTGCTCTGTATATCGCACCAGCGCTTTTTCTTATCCTTGCCTTGATTTATGTCCCAATTGTGCAAACCGGATATTTCGGCTTAATGAAATGGAATGGAATCGGAGATATGGAATTCATTGGCTTAAAAAATTATGCCCATCTGATACAGGATTCCTTGTTTTGGAAGAGTGCCTACCACTCCTTAATACTGGCAGTTTTTTCAACACTTAGCTTGATTGGTTATTTATTCATCTCGATGATATTGGCAGGCAAAATAAAAGGAGCAGATTTGCTTAGAAAAATCTATCTGATTCCCATGCTGCTTGCATCTGTTGCCATTGCGCAACTCTGGCTGAAAATTTACCACCCTACAAATGGAATTCTAAATAGTGTTCTGGTTTCACTTGGAGTTGAAAATCCACCCGCATGGCTAGCGGAACCAGGTATCGCGCTCTACGCGATTATCGTCCCGATTATCTGGCAATATGCAGGCTTTTATATTTTGATCTATTATGCAGCATTGAAAAACATCCCGGATTCCCTTGAAGAAGCTGCGAAAATTGATGGAGCCACGCCACTTCAAATTGCATTAAAAATAAAAATTCCATTAATCATGAATGTAATCAAGGTAACGATTGTTCTTGCAGTTGTCGGATCATTGAAATATTTCGACTTGATTTATGTTATGACTGATGGAGGTCCAAACAATTCCAGTGAGGTTATGGCTTCATATATGTACCATAAAGCATTTAAGGGCTTTGACTTTGGGTACGGAAGTGCTATTGGTTTCTTCTTATTGATCATCTGTTTAGTTGTTACGTATATCATAAGGAAATTTACCACACAGAATGACGATATTTATTAAAAGAGGGGGGATTTAGGTGAATACTGTGAAAACGACTGGATCTCCGGTAATCATAAATAAGGAAAAATCGAATCTAGCGAAGAGCCCATTCCTTAATCGCGCAGCCTATGGAATTATGTACCTATTCCTTATTATCGTAGCAATTTTTCAAATCTTTCCGATCATCTGGTTATTTCTTTTCTCATTGAAAAATAACCAAGAAGTTTTTAATATGTCTCCCTTTTCCTTGCCAGCACAGCCAAAGTGGGAAAATTACCAAAAGGTTTGGACAGAAGGGAACATTAGCCAATACTTTTTCAACAGTATCACCTACACGGTAGTAGCGGTTGTATTGACTGTTATTTTAGCAAGTATGGTAACCTTCGCTCTTACGAGAATGAACTGGAAGGGCAGTAAATTGGTGTTGGGCTTATTCATGGTAGGACTAATGATTCCGGTCCATTCCACACTGATTCCTTTATTTAATACTTTTACAAAAATAAACCTGATTGATAATCCGCTTTCCGTCATCTTAGCCTATACTGCCTTTAATCTGCCAATCACAATTATGATATTGCTTGGATTTTATGAGGCACTGCCAAGAGAGGTAGAAGAGGCTGCTGTTATGGACGGAGCTTCGATTAATCATATATTTTTCCGGATTACCCTGCCAATGACTGCACCAGTTATTGCAACAGCAGCGATTATTAACATGATATACAACTGGAATGAATTTGTTTTCGTCAACACATTTATTAGTTCAGACAGCTTTAAAACGCTGACAGTTGGAATTCAGAACTTTATCGGTCAATATACAACGGACTGGGGTGCAATTGGAGCAACACTTGTTATTAGTATCCTGCCAATTCTGATTGCATTCTTAATCTTGAGCAACCGAATTGTCGAAGGAATTGCTTCCGGTTCAGTTAAAGGCTGATTTATTATAATCTAGCAACCTATGAAAATAGGATGGAAGGCATTGAGGGAAACTTGGGATTAGAGGTGAAAAACCGTGCAATTTGGAAAAACGATGGGGAAACTGTTCACTTTTTGTGAGTGGATCATGAGGCTTGCATACGTCAATCTGTTATGGTTTCTCTTTTCCCTAGCAGGATTGGTTCTGCTGGGAATCATGCCGGCAACGGTGGCTCTTTTTACGATCGTCCGAAAATGGCAGTTGAAAGAAACCGACCTCCCCATTTGGAAAACGTTTCTTTCCGTTTACAAACAAGAATTCAAAAAATCAAATGGATTGGGTATATGTATCGGATTGAGTGGGGTATTTATCATTTTTGACTTTCTTTACTTGAGAACAGTAGGGGGAGCGCTCCAATTTACCTTGTTCATCCCATTACTGATTATCACAGGATTTTACGTACTTACCCTTGCTTATATTTTTCCAGTCTATGTCCATTTTGAATTAAAAACTTTGGATTATATAAAAAATGCCTTTTTCTTAAGCGTACTTAATTTGCACATGACCGTATTGATGCTGGCAGCTTCAGCAGCGATCATTTTCTTGAATTTGTACCAAACAAGCTTCATCCCATTTTTTAGTGCTGCAACGATTGCTTGGATACTGATGTTTGGAGGGAATTATTGCTTTAACCGGGTGGGGGCAAGACAAAAGAAGGTAAGTAGTGCTGGCAGATATGGTAAGTGCTAAAACGAGCATGAATATTAGTTGATGAACAGGAGTGTTAAAAAAATGGCTACAATTCAAAATCCCATTTTAACGGGTTTCAATCCAGATCCGTGTATTTGCCGGGTTGGCGAAGATTATTATATTGCGGTGTCGACATTTGAATGGTTTCCAGGGGTGAGGATTTACCATTCCAAGGATCTAAAAAACTGGCGTTTAGCAGCGAGGCCGCTAAACCGGTTAAGCCAGTTGAATATGATGGGGAATCCGGATTCGGGAGGAATATGGGCACCGGCACTAACCTACCGTGATGGTCAGTTCTGGCTGATTTATACGGATGTAAAGGTGGTTGAAGGTCAATGGAAGGATTGCCATAATTACCTTGCTACCTGTGAAACGATTGATGGCGAGTGGTCAGACCCAATTTATTTGAATAGCTCAGGCTTTGATCCCTCATTATTTCATGATGAAGATGGTAAAAAATATTTGGTCAACATGAATTGGGATCATCGTATGGGTCATCACAATTTTTACGGGATTTCACTTCAGGAATACAGTCCGGTAGAACAAAAGCTAGTTGGTAAGGCTGAAATTATTTTTAAAGGAACAGATATTAAACTAACGGAGGCGCCGCATTTATATAAAATTGGTGACTATTACTTTCTATTAACGGCTGAAGGCGGCACGAAATTTGATCACCAAGCAACCATTGCGCGCTCTAAACAACTGAGGGGTCCATACGAAGTGCATCCGGAGAACCCGCTGATCACGTCGTTCCATGCCCCGAGGATTCCTCTTCAAAAAGCGGGTCATGCTTCGATTGTACATACCCATACAGGTGAGTGGTTCCTTGTTCATTTAACTGGAAGACCATTGTCCAGAGAAGGACAGCCTTTGTTAGATCCCCGTGGCTACTGTCCACTTGGAAGGGAAACTGCGATCCAGAGACTAGAGTGGAAAAATGATTGGCCATATGTTGTCGGAGGAAACCAGCCATCTGTTGAGATAGAAGGGCCAAGGGTGGAGGAAGTGAAGTGGGACAGGGACTTCCCTGAGAAAGACGAATTTGATACAGAAATGTTGAACCCTCATTTTCAGAGCTTACGGATCCCATTAGGGGAGAAAATCGTTTCATTGAAAGATAACCCTGGTCACTTGCGCCTGTACGGGAAAGAATCGTTAACTTCTAAATTCGCACAAGCATTTGTGGCAAGACGTTGGCAGCATTTTACCTTTAGCGCGGAGACAAAAGTTGCCTTTAACCCGAACACCTTCCAGCAATCTGCAGGCTTGGTGAATTACTATAATACACAGAACTGGACATCATGCCAGGTCACCTGGAACGAGGACAAAGGGAGAATCCTTGAACTCATGACCTGTGAAAATTTTACCTTTGACCAACCGCTTCAAGGTCAAGAAATTGTCATTCCAGAGGATGTTGAATATGTGTATCTTCGTGTGGATGTGAAGACGGATGTATATCAATACTCCTACTCTTTCGATGGTGAGAACTGGTCAGTGATTCCAGTAACATTCCACTCCTACAAGTTGTCGGACGATTATATTCAAGGCGGCGGCTTCTTCACCGGCGCATTTGTGGGCATGCAATGCCAAGACACATCAGGCCAAAACCTGCATGCAGATTTTGACTACTTTAGTTACAAAAACAACAATTGATACTATTTTACATTTAAGTTTGTTGTTGATATCAAAAAGGTGTCAGGCACCACTCGTGGACATTTGTCCACGAGTGGTGCCTGACACCCTCTTTTTATTTAATAATATCTCCACATTAGCAACCTCTTTAACATAATCTCTTAACTTATAATAAAGTTAAGGAAATGATTTTTACACTTGGCAAAAAACTAATCAAACGTTTGATTCCATGGGACTGAGACCATGGCAAATCTGGTCTTTTTAATGAAAACAAAAAAACTAATCAAGCGTTTGATTAAATGAATTTGAGGCCATGATAGATTTGATTTTTTTGGGAAATGGAAAAACTAATTAAACGTTTGATTAAATCGAATTAAAGACATGATAGATCTTGTTATTTAGCAAAGTGGAAAAACTAATCAAACGATTGGTTAATCGTGTCGAGGCCATGATACATCTGGCTTTTTAAGCAAAGTAGGAAAACTAATTAAACGATTGATTATAAACAGGATCAGGCAACAGAAGATCATTTGAGTATTTAAGCAAAGTGTAAAACTAATCGAACGTTTGATTAAATTGAATTGAAGCTATGGTACATTGGGCTTTCAAAGCAAAGTGGAAATACTAATCAAACGATTGATTAAATCGTGTTCAAGCCATGATACATCTGGCTTTTTAAGAAATGGGGAAAAACTAATCAAACGTTTGATTAAATCCTAGTAGCAGTAATAAACCTAATAACACACCAACTTAGTTTGTCTTGTACAACGTTAATGACCTTCAAAAGGATATCTCCTGCCGTATCATAAGCTATATTGACGAAAAGGCGTCATCCTAAAAATAGGATGACGCCTTTTGAAATTTTAGCTATTATTTTTTAAGGGATTTTACCACTTCGTCAATTGTTTTTTCACTGGCGATTAAACCGTTGATTGTCCAGTTGCTTGGGTCGTTCATTTCATATACGTGGCCATTTTTTACTGCATCAAGACCATTCCAGATGGAACTCTTCGCCAAAAGGTCTAAGCCCGCTTCGCCTTTTTTGCTGACAAGGAAGATATGATCTGCTTTGATTTCTGGCAATTTCTCAAGAGCAATTGGATCCCATTGAACGGCAGCTCCGCCAAGACCTTCAACGAAAGCAGGCTGCTTAATGCCTAGATCGCCGTAAAGAACGTTTGCGCTGAAACGATTGTTTTCCATCAAGTAAAACTTATCGGCCATTACCCAAAGGATGGCGGCAGATTCATCGCCAATTGAATCGTGGACTTTTGCTTTTGCATCAGCTACTTTGGTATCGTAATTCGCTAGGGCTTCTTTAGCTTCATCCTGTTTATTTAGGATCTCGCCCATTTGAGTCAGTTGTTTACGCCAATCGGCACTTACCTCGTCCTTATAGACATAGGTAGGAGCAATTTTTTTATACTCTTCATACTGTCCTTTTTGGATGGAAGATTGAGAGCTGAATATGATTAGATCAGGGTTGTTACTGATTGCCTGTTCAAGTGGAAGGTCCCAGCCGATTTTGGGAACGTCTTTTAACTCGGGCTGCAAATAGTCTAAAACCGTGTCACCGATTGACCATTGAGCTGCGGGTCTTACACCTAATGCTACCAATGAATCCTCTAAATAAGGAGCGATGATTCGTTTCGGATTAGCGGGTATAACCACTTCACCCATTGCATCCGTTAATTTCACCTCGGTATTTTTATTCTCTGTTTTCTTGTCCGTATCTGAATTATCGGAATTACTGCAAGCACTTACTAAAAATAACATCAGCAATAAAGTAAAAGATAAATAAAAGCGCTTTTTAAGCATATTTAATCCTCCTAAGATAGTGAATACCTGTTATAATGGTAATGATAATCATTTTCATTTATGATGTCAATAAACAAAACAAGTGGATTGGTGCTAATTTGTGAAGGGAATTTGAAGGATATTTATGGAAACACTTTTTATCCTACTATTATATTGAAAAATCAAGGGTAAATATCTATACTTAATGATAATGATTATCATTCTTTTTTTAGCGATTCAATTATACTTGTCAATTTAGTAATATACCCAAATGTTCTTTTTTTATCTAGAAGAGGTGTAAGATTTGAAAGGAAATGCAAAGCAACAAGACGGAGACTCTTTAGAACTTCATAAAAACAGATTAAAAACAGCCATTAAAGCAACTTTGGTATTAATTGTGGGATTGATACTAATCTTAATCTCGATGGGTTTATCCATTGCCTACGGTGCAGCGGATATAAAGCTGGCAACGGTGTGGGAGGCTGTGTCACATTTTAACCCTGAACTTACTTCCCATCAAATCATCCAAGAAATCCGCATGCCGAGGGCGATTGGAGCCGTTTTAGTCGGAGCATTACTTGCCGTTTCAGGTGCCGTGATGCAAGGTTTGACACGGAATCCGCTCGCATCTCCATCCATCATGGGAGTGACCGATGGGGCTGCGTTTGCGTTAGTCATTACCCTTGCTTTTTTTCCGACAGCGACCATGTTGGGTTTAACCTTTTCATCCTTTATAGGAGCAGGATTAGGTGTTATCCTTGTTTTTACAATCGGGGCATTTTCAAAGGGAGGATTGACACCAGTAAAGCTTGCACTTGCCGGAGTGGCTGTTGGCTCAATGCTCAGTGCATTCTCAAGCGCCATTGCGCTTCATACACAAGTCGCAAAGGACATGAGTTTCTGGTATGCAGGTGGATTAACGACAACTTCTTGGGGGTCCGTTAAGATTTTACTCATCTCTGGTGGACTTGGGCTATTGCTCGCCCTGTACATCTCAAAGTCAATCACCATTCTTAGCTTAGGCGAAGAAGTTTCAAAGGGGCTCGGTCAAAATACACTTTTAGTAAAATCACTTGGCGTGATTGTTGTATTGGTGCTAACTGGTGCCGCAGTATCCGTTGCTGGCGCCATTGGTTTTATTGGACTGGTGATTCCACATATTACTCGTTTTATCATTGGGTCCGATTACCGCTGGATTATACCAATTTCTGCTATATTAGGCGGGCTGTTACTGGTGCTCGCCGATATTGCAGCAAGAATGGTGAATGCCCCGTTTGAAACTCCGGTCGGAGCCATAACGGCCATCATCGGTGTTCCCTTTTTCTTATACCTAGCTCGTGGGGAAAGGAGAGGGCTGTGAAGACTCAAAGGAAAGTAAAACAGAAAAAATTTATCGTCGTAATTAGTCTATTATTTATCCTAACGATTATCACTTTTATCATAAGCTTAAACCTTGGTGTGGTCCGGATTGCCCCACTGGATGTGTTTAAGACATTAGTTGGGATGGGAACAGCCCGGGATCAACTCGTTTTAGTTGACTTTAGGCTGCCGAGAATGATTCTGTCATTATTGATTGGTGCAGGATTAGCGGTCTCTGGGGCCATTTTGCAAGGTGTGACGAAAAATGATTTAGCGGACCCTGGGATTTTAGGAATTAACACAGGGGCAGGGTTCATGGTCATCCTATTTATCTACTTCTTTCAAGGCTCTATGAACAGTGTGAGTACGTTAGGCATCTTTTTAATGCCGCTATTCGCCTTAGTCGGAGCAGTAATTGCGGCATTCCTGATTTACGTATTGGCATGGAAAAAAGGAATTGACCCAGTCCGGTTAATTTTAGTAGGAATTGGTGTGAATGCTGGCTTTGGCGCCGCGATTGTTATTTTTCAGTTAAAAATGAATCCGCAGGACTTTATGCAGGCGGCTGTATGGCTATCAGGTGATATATGGGGAGCTAATTGGAAGTTTGTTGCCATTCTTGCACCCTTAATCCTGCTTCTGCTTCCTTTTGCCTTATATAAAGCACACACCTTAAATATCTTGAATTTAGGTGATCAAGTCGCGACGGGTCTCGGCATCCGGGTAGAGAAAGAAAGACGGCTATTGCTTTTAGCAGCAGTAGCACTCGCAGGGTTTAGTGTGGCCGCCGGGGGAGGAATTGCTTTTCTGGGATTAGTAGCACCTCATATTGCCAAAAGATTAATTGGTCCAAAGCACCAACTATTTCTGCCAATAACAGCAGTGTTAGGGTCGTTCCTGCTTTTATTGGCAGACACGATTGGCAGAAACCTTCTCGCGCCTACACAAATACCGGTTGGAATTGTTGTAGCAATATTTAGTGCACCATATTTTATCTTTTTACTAATGAAAGCAAAATAAGGGGGAACGGATTGTGGTTTCACTTTCTACCGAGAATCTTCAAATAGGCTATGGAGACAAGACGATCGTTGAAAACTTGAATTTACAGATAAACAAAGGGGAAATTACCACTATTATCGGCGCCAATGGCTGCGGGAAATCTACCATTTTAAAAACATTAGCCCGTGTCCATGCAGCTAAATCTGGAATTATCTATTTAGATGGAAAGATGATTCACAAAGTCCCAACAAAGGA
Organism: Bacillus sp. AFS031507; assembly: GCF_002584635.1. Lineage (NCBI taxonomy): Bacteria > Bacillati > Bacillota > Bacilli > Caryophanales > Bacillaceae > Bacillus > Bacillus sp. AFS031507. The sequence goes on along the minus strand of NZ_NUOW01000036.1, from coordinate 86,217 downwards.
AATTGCAAAGAAAATGGCCGTCCTTCCGCAAAGTCCTGAGGCACCGAACGGATTAACCGTCTATGAATTGATTTCCTTTGGTCGTTCCCCGCATCAAAGCGGATTCGGCAGGCTGTCGGATAATGATCGCAAAATGATTGATTGGGCTTTAGAGGTTACCGGGCTTACTTTATTCGCTGACCATCCTGTCGATGCACTATCTGGTGGACAACGCCAGCGGGCATGGATTGCAATGGCAATCGCACAAGAAACGGACCTATTGCTGCTAGATGAGCCAACAACGTACCTCGATATGGCACATCAGCTGGAGATTTTACAGCTGCTTGAAAAATTGAATAAGGAACAAAGCCGGACAATTGTTATGGTCATTCACGATTTAAATCATGCGTCGCGTTTTTCCCATCACATGGTTGCCCTCCGTGCTGGTAAAAAGGTCAAAGAGGGAACGGCAGAAGAAGTGATGACCCCGGAAGTTTTAAAAACTGTTTTTCAAATCGACGCAGAAATTGTAAAAGATCCACGGACGAAAAAGCCGGTATGTCTTTGCTATGATTTAATCCAGAAAGATCATAGTTTCGACAAACGAAAAGTCATGAATTTCTAGTTAGAAGCGGGATTGGGTGTGGAATGATATGAAAATTTATGATGTAACCATTATCGGCGGGGGTCCAATTGGCTTATTCACCGCATTTTATTGTGGGATGAGAGAGATGGAAACGAAAGTAATAGAATTTCTTCCATACTTAGGCGGAAAGGTTTCCTACTTCTATCCCGAAAAAGTCATCCGAGATATTGGCGGGATTCCGGCTATTTCAGGAGAAAATCTAATCAAACAGTTGGCGGATCAGGCACTAACCTTTAACCCGACGATTGCTTTGAATCAACAGGTTGTCGGATTGGAAAGATTAGAGGATGGGACTTTTCTTTTAACAAGTCATAACGGTGAGAAGCATCATACACGTACCATTATTCTAGCAACCGGTTTTGGGACGTTGAAAAGTGCAAAGCTTGACGTAGAAAATGCTGAGAAATATGAAGGATGGAACCTGCGTTATGGGGTTGAAAGGCTGAGTGACTATAAAGATAAACATGTGCTCATTTCCGGTGGCGGCAATTCGGCCGTTGATTGGGCCAACGAGCTGCTGCCGATTGCCAAACATATTACAGTGGTGCATCGCAGACATGAATTTTCAGGACTGGAGCGAAATATCAGTAATTTGCGTAAATCTGCTGCGACCATCCTAACCCCGCATGTTTTAGACGCCTTACATGGGGAGAATGATCGAATCGAGAGTGTTTGCGTCAAAAACATCGAAACTAACGAGACTCAAGTGATTGAAGTAGACGAAGTTCTTGTCAATCATGGCTTCTGTATTGATCTAGGTCCGATCAAGGGATGGGGTTTAGAATTCGAATATGGAAACATCAAAGTAGACAACAGGATGCAAACCAACATCGAAGGAATTTTTGCCGCTGGCGACGTCGCAAACTACCCAAATAAATTACACCTAATCGCAGGCGGATTCTCAGAAGGACCCACTGCAGTAAACAGCGCCAAAGCCTACATAGAACCCGAAAAAGAACTAAAGACGATTTACTCGACGACCCACTTTTGAGCTGGTGTCATTTTAAAGAGGAAGTCAAAAAGTGGTGTCAGGCACCACTTGTGGACACCTGTACGTGCTGGGTGGACAAAAAGGCATCATCCAATTTTGGATGATGCCTTTTTGTGATTAGGTATCTTGTTTTGCTGTTCGGGTCCGGGTTTGAAGGTATCTGTGTCTTGAATAGAAGACCGTTGTCATGATGATTGATAAACCTCCGAATAGGACGCACATCAGTTGCAGGCCGATTAGGTCGAGGAAGAAGCCGCTAATGAGCAGGACAATCTGATAGGTAATCCGGTCCAGCATATTCCGGAAAGAAAAGAATCGTCCGTGAAAATCTTTCGGTACCTTTGTTTGGAAAATAGTGGAAGCCGTTGGGAAAAAGCAGCCAACAGAAAATCCAAATAATGCAAAAGCAACGATGGTCAACAGCGGTATATCAGCTAAATAAAGAAGCAGCTGAGATCCACCAATCAAAAAGGAACAGGCAAACAAGATGATGTAAGGTGAAGTGCGGTCACTAATTAATTTAATGAAAAAAGCGCCAATCATAAAGGAAATACCCTCTGCCGTGTAGATCCAGCCTTTTATGGCTGAACTATCCTGGAGTTCACTAATGTTAATGACGACAAGGTTAAAGCCGCCCAGAAACAGGACGGGGACCAATGTCATGATCAGCGTCATAAAGACAATCGGCAGACCTTTAATAATCGGAAAAACGTCTTTAAAACTTGTTTCTTCTGATGGGCCTTTCTTTGCGGTCTGATGATCCTTTGATTCATCTATATTCAAGAAAAAAGTGAGAATAAATATTCCGATATACGCTACCAGTGAACCGACATAAAGCATCGCTAAGGGCAGGACAACCAACAAAATTCCAGCCACGGCTGTTCCAACAATGCGCGACAAGGTCGATACGTTCATATGAACACCGTTCAATTGGAGCAAATCCTTATCTGCGACAATCAGCGGCAGTGCTGCTTGAAGAGCAGGAAAGTAAAAAGCAGCTGAAATCTGCAGCAGAACTAAAAATACAACCATCCACCAGATGGATCCTGTTGCAATCGCTATTAACATAAAGACAACACTGATAGCCCTTACAAATCCAGCCAACAGCATAACTGTTTTCTTACTTGCTTGATCGGTAAGTTTGCCAGCATAGGGCCCAACCGCAATCCCAGCGAGCAGTCCCGCTGCTAGAAGGAGCGATTTTAAAAAGTCCGAAGGCAGCTTCTCTTGCATGAATTCTAAATTACCAATAATGCCGAGCCACAAACCTAGACCGGCAATAAATTCCCCTGTTAACAAAATCCAAACATTCTTGTTCCTAAACATAAACTGTGTCCTCAATCCTCTATTCATATCCATATGAAAATATAATTCTATTCAAAATACTATCAGAAAACAGTGTCAGGCACCACTAGTGAACTAATGGCATCTTGTTTATCTGGAGGATCCGCTCTTACATAAATGTTTAATTTTTGTTAAGAAAATATAAAGAAAAATAGGCCTTTTTTAGGAGAAATGGGTCCGGAATATATTGGAAAATGTAGCTTTTCTGTTCAAAAGTAATTTGTTCCCATACGAATTACCTATATTTTAGCACTTCCGATTTATTAGCCCTTACATTTGTTTACATTTGCTTAATAAACCCCCTCTATAATGAAAATCGTAAAACAACATATTCAAGTTTATTTGAGGGGGAAATCGAATTGTTTAAGAAAAAACTTATGAAAAAGGTTCTTCCAGTTGCTGTCCTTTCAACCATAGCTTTTAGCAGTCTTGTTGGAACAGGCACCGCTAACGCAGAATCAGAAAATACAACTAAAAACAATGCGGAAATTAAAAATGTCATTTTTCTAATCGGGGATGGAATGGGTGTTTCATATACGTCGGCCTACCGTTATTTAAAAGACGACCCGTCTACTAAAAGAGTAGAGCCAACTGAGTTTGATAAATTTCTAGTTGGACAACAGACTACATATCCAGAGGATGCGAAGCAAAATGTAACGGATTCAGCATCTGCAGCAACGGCCATGGCTGCGGGAGTCAAAACCTATAATGCTGCCATCGCAGTTGACAATGACAAATCTGAAGTCAAAACAGTCCTTGAAGCAGCGAAAGAGAAGGGGAAATCAACCGGACTGGTTGCTACGTCAGAAATCACACATGCCACACCTGCATCGTTTGGTTCTCATGATGTAAACCGTAATAACATGAATGCCATTGCGGATGATTATTATAATGAGATGGTGAACGGAAAACACAAAATTGACGTTCTTTTGGGAGGCGGCTCGGATTTATTTATCCGTCAAGACCGTAACCTTACAGATGAATTCAAAAAAGACGGATACAGTTATGTTTCAAATCTTCAAGAATTGAAAAAAGACAAAAATGACCAGGTACTCGGTTTATTTGCGAAACGAGGCATGCCAAAAATGATTGACCGGACGGCAGAGATGCCTTCCCTAGCAGATATGACGACTTCTGCCATTGAGCGCTTAAATCAAAATAAAAAAGGGTTCTTTTTGATGGTGGAAGGAAGCCAGATCGACTGGGCAGGTCATGATAATGATATTGTTGGGGCGATGAGTGAAATGGAAGATTTCGAAATAGCGTTCAAAGCAGCGATTGATTTTGCCAAAAAGGATGGACATACATTAGTAGTGGCAACAGCTGACCATTCAACTGGCGGTTACTCGATCGGTGCCCGCGGAGAGTACAACTGGTTTAGTGCACCAATCAATGCAACAAAACGCACCCCGGATTTTATGGCAGAGCAAATTGCTAATGGGGCAGATGTGAAAGAAACTTTGTCTAAATATATTAATCTCCCTTTAACAGATAAAGAGATTCAGTCTGTTAAAGATGCTGCTGCTACGAAGAAAGTAGTGGATATCGATAATGCGATCGAACAAATTATTGATATCCGTTCATTCACTGGGTGGACGACTGGCGGGCATACGGGTGAAGATGTAAACGTATATGCATTTGGTCCCGCTAGCGACCGTTTTGCCGGTCAAATTGATAATACAGACAATGCCAAAATCATCTTTGATATTCTTGAAAAAGGTAGCAAAAAAATAGTCATCGAAGACAAGTAAGTTTCAAAAATTTAGTAGATTAGGATTGGAAAATAAGATATCCCTTTGCCTTTGCAGCAGCGGGATATCTTTCTAAAAAGGAGTTTTACTTGATGGGAGGAATCGATGTGAAACAGGCAATGATAACTATTTTATTTGTTTTTCTACTTACGGGCTGTTCATTTGTTCCAATTCAGCCAACTAATGAGAAAACTGATGCAAAAATAGAGAATACTTCCACAGCTACCAAAAAGATCTCGAAAGATGATCATGACGCTTATTATAATAGCCCTCAGGTAACGGATGATTCAACCTTACAAAAACCCGGCCAGTCTGTTACGGATGAAAAAGGAGAGGCCACTTTAAAAGCGATCAAACAAATAAATAAGGTATATCATTTCGGAGACATCGAGTACACGATCAAAGAAATGAAACTACTTCACTACCGACCTGATTATAGTTTAATTGACTATTTCCATCCGTTAACAGAAGCCGAGGAATTTTATTTTATTAAATTAAGTGTCGATATAAAAAATCAATCCAAAGAAAAACGGAATTTTGCTCCAGTCGCCCTTTTTGAAACGAATACAGGTGTGAAAATGGATTGGAAACAGGATATGTATCTTGAACATTTGAATGGAGAAATCGAAGGAAATCAAATCAAACGGGGGAGTCTAGGCTTTATAGTTGATCAAGCAGGCAGCAAAAAAACGGAATGGATTAGTATTCTAACCAGTGACGTGTTTAATGATAAACACGAAAGGCTGGAGGAAGCACAAAAAATCCAACTTGATTTTTAATGGAGAATAAAAAGGTGTCAGGCACCACTCGTGGACATTTGTCCACGAGCGGTGCCTGACACCCTTTGGCCAGTTTGAAATTTTTACGAATATATAAAGACCTTGAGTAATTGTACCTCTCTGGAAGAAACGGAAGGACATCAGGGCCCTACCCATGATTGGGATAGGGCCCTATTTGTGTTCTGCGGTTGTGCAACAATTGGAACAATTTTATGAAAAAGTAATCAGTATGATTATAGTATAATAAAAATACTGAAATTTCTAATTGTGCAGGTCGTATTCTGGAGGGATCGCGTTGACAGTCGGGGAACTATGCCGAACACTTATTGTAGACGATGAAATGTTAATCAGACAAGGGATTAAGCATTATATCAATTGGGAGCAAGAGGGGTTTATGATTGTTGGTGAGGCTTCGAACGGTCAAGAAGCCCTGGAGTTAATCGAAGCAACCAAACCACACATCATTATTACAGATATCGTGATGCCAATCATGGATGGAGAAGAATTAACAAGAATTGTGAAGGATAGATATCCTCAAATTGAAATCATTATTTTAAGTAGTTTTGGAGAATTCGATTATGTTCGCTCCACCTTCCAAAGTGGTGTCGTTGATTATATCTTAAAGCCGAAGCTCAATGCAGACGGTCTCTTAAAGGCGCTGAAAAATGCCGCAAGCAGAATTCCTTCCTTTCAGAAAGTGGATCAAAGGTTAACAGGCAATCTCCCAATTGGGCAGATTATCAATAAACTGATTTCAGGATATGAAATGAAGTATGATTCGGAGTTAGTATCCAAAGCTTTGCCATACAGCCATTATTGTTTAATTGGAGCTGATATAAGGAATCACCAGTCTAGAAATAGTGCAGAATTTCAAACAAGTATCAAGGCGAAAATCGAAGAGGCATTGCAACATATCATAAATCAAGTTGTTTACGAGCCCTTAAGCGTTGAAGAGAATATCATTGGATACTTAATTAATATAAACAAGCAGAATGATAAAGAGTTTATTAAATTGGCCAGCCAACTTGCAGAGTCTATACCAGGAACAAGTATTGCTTTGACGGATGAGTTTTCAGACCTTTCTCAACTAGAAAGCAACTACAAAGAAAGTCTCGTAAAATTGTTAGATTATCGCTTTTATTTTCCAAATCAACCGTTTTTAATGAAAGAGAATCTTCCAAAAGTGCCTCCCAAACCCGAAAATTTTAATTTGGATTGGTTTACAGAAGAATTAAAGAGAAAACATTTTGATTCCGCTTTCAAATATCTACAAGACCATGTAAAGGTAATGTCTTCTTGTTATACGATGGATGTCTTTGAATATAAAGCTTTTTTTGGCAACATTATTTTTAACATTACCATTCTCCTAAGTAATATGAAGTTTGACGTAACAGAATTGGAAGAAGCCAAGTATTCATATTTTAGGTCGATTGATGAAGCACCTTCGGCGAAGGCCACGGTTGAACTAATGTATCGCTTTATTGAAGAAGCGGAAAAATGCATATTTTTGGTGCAGAGTGAGCCCGAAGATATAAATATGAAAAAACTGATGGAATATATAAGAGAACATTATGCCGAACCGCTTACCCTTACTGGGGTCGCAAAGCACTTTCATTTTAATCCATCTTATCTTTCAAGCTATTTTTCAACGCATAATAAGGAAGGGTTCATCGAATATCTCAATAGAATGCGGATCGAAGAAGCGACGAAACTGCTCATGGAGGGAATGGAATCTATCTCAGAAATTAGTGGAATGGTCGGTTATTCGGACCACAGTTATTTCTGTAAAGTTTTTAAGAAAATAAAGGGATTGTCTCCAAGCCAATACAAAAGAAAGCAAAAACTAAGATAAGAGATGGTGAATTATGAGATTTATTCCCGAACGTTTTAAACATAACGGATTGTTTATCGTTATGTTTTTCATTACGGTTATGATGATTATCACAGTTTCGATCACTATTACATGGACAACGATTCGGATGTCGGAGCAATTTTTTATTAAAAAGTTTAGCATTACGAACTCCAAAGTAATGAGTCAGGTAAAGGAAAGTTTCGAATCCTTTAACTATTCGGTCGTCCTAGCATCTAACAATCTCCTTCAAAGCAATACGTTTAAAAAAATTCTTACGAAGGAGCAATATAGCAATAAAGAGAAACTTAATGCCTATTTTAATGCGGGCCAACAGTTAAAGCGAATTGAAACTAATTTAGATGCATATGAAGAAAGCATTCTAGTCATGGGTAGAAATGGATTCAGTTTTGCAACGGATCGGACGTACTGGCCAATTACGGATGAGGAATTAAGGGCTAGCAGACTTACTAGTAATACGTTTAAGGAACCAAAGAAACTGGTGTACCAATTGGACAAGCGAAATGATGGAACGAATCGCCAGTTCATTGTGGCATCAAAGGTACTAATGGAACGGATCAACGGTACTGTTTATGGATCGATGTTCTTTGCGTTTGATGAAAGTCAATTTAGACAGTTCTTCACAAGCTATACAGGACCTGGTAATAATGTGTTTGTCGTAGACAAGCAGGGAGTTATTGTTTCTAGCAACCAATCAAAGCTCATAGGTCAAGCACCAAAAGGCTTGCTTAGCTATGTAGGAAAAATTGAAAAGAGTTCAGACCATTATATCATTGATAATTTTATGGGAAAGGATCAGATTATCTCGATGGAATACCTTCCATCGTTTGACATGTACCTATTTAATATAATTGATAAGCAAAAAGCAGTTGGAGACCTAATTGATAAGAAAGATATCGTGCTCATCTCAATGGGTATCGTCTTTGTGGCGTTAATCATTGTCGTACTAGCGACGAGGAGATTGACAAATTCGTTATCGAGTCTTGTTAAGCAGATAGAAGATGCGTCAAAACATGAATTCCACCAATATGTTACTGCAACCGGCACATATGAAACCATGAAAATCGGCAATGCCTTTAATTCCATGCTCGATGAACTCCACTTGTATGTTGAACAGCTTGTGGAATCACAAAAGCAAAAGCGCAATGCGGAATTGGCTGCGCTTCAGCAGCAAATTAATCCTCATTTTTTATACAACACGTTAACTTCAATAAAATTCATGGTGCAGCAAGGTGGAAAAGAAGAAACCGAAGCAACAATTAATTCTTTAATATCCTTGCTTCAGAATACAATTGGCAATGTCAGCGAGACGAATACCATTGTCCAAGAAGTGGATAATTTAAAAAATTACGTCCTTATTAATCAAAAGCGGTACGGTAACCGGATTAATGTTAACTATTTTATCGCGCCAGATTGTTTGGAATATCACGTACCAAAGCTAATCCTGCAGCCTTTTATGGAAAATTCATTCTTTCATGGCTTCAATCGTAAGACTGGTGGCTATATTAATGTACTAGTCTGGAAAGAGGAGAATACGTTGATTTGTGAAGTCGTGGATAACGGAGATGGAATGGAAGTCTCTTCAGAGAATAAACTCCCGACTACAAAGCGTAAGCAACAGATGTTTTCTGGGATTGGTGTGCGGAATGTCCATGAGCGTATCCAACTGATTTACGGGGAACAGTATGGGGTGACAATTTCTAGCGAGTTGGGTGAAGGGACAAAGGTCCGGATGACACTTCCAGTTTCAACTAAGTGAAAATAGTCATAAAATCTAAAAATAATCCAAATAAATCAAATGGAAGCGTGTTCATGTTATAAAAATATTACCAACCATTAAAAATATCGTCCTAACGGTTACTTCTTAACAGGTGATAACATTGTATTTGTAAGTTAGATAACGCTTACAAAAATAGAATGTTGGGGGAATATCAATGAAAAAAGTACTAGCACTCTTTTTAGTTAGTATATTGATGCTAACTGCCTGTTCTTCGGGATCAAATAAAGAGACTTCCGACAGCGGCAAAGATACAAATGAAGTAACAGTATGGGCATGGGACCCGAATTTTAACATTAAAGCAATGAATTTAGCAAAAGAAGCTTATAAATCTGAAAACGCAGATCTAAACATTAAAGTTATTGAACATGCTCAAGATGACATTATTCAAAAGCTTAATACGAGCTTAAGTTCTGGAACTACAAAAGGACTTCCGAATATTGTTTTAATTGAAGATTATCGGGCACAAAGCTTCCTTAAAGCGTATCCAGATATGTTCCATGAGTTAACTGGCTCTTTTAAAGCGGATGATTTCGCTCAGTATAAAATTGCTCCTACCAGCTTGGATGGCAAAAACTACGGTCTTCCATTCGATACTGGTGTTACAGGACTATATGTTAGAACGGATTACTTGGAAAAAGCGGGATACAAAGTTGAGGATTTAAAAGATATCGACTGGAACAAGTACATTGAAGTAGGTAAAAAGGTTAAAGAAGCAACAGGTAAATCAATGCTTACACAGGATCCAAAAGATCTAGGTCTAATTCGTATGATGATTCAAACGAGCGGTTCATGGTATTTAAAGAATGACGGGGTTACACCTGACATAGCGGACAACGCTTCTTTAAAGGAAGCATTCCAAACATATAAAGAGCTTTTAGATGCGGATTTAGTGAAACCTGTCTCTGATTGGGGCCAATTTGTAGCAGGATTTAACAGTGGTGATGTTGCTACGGTTCCTACGGGTAACTGGATTACTCCATCCATCAAAGCGGAAAGCTCACAAGCAGGTAAGTGGGCAGTTGTTCCGATGCCAAAACAAGCTGGAATTTCAGGTTCCGTGAACGCCTCTAACTTAGGCGGAAGCTCTTGGTACGTGCTTAACATTCCTGGTAAAGAAAAGGCTGCTGACTTCTTAGCAAAAACTTTTGGTTCTAATGCTGATTTTTATCAGACTTTGAATAAGGAAATGGGAGCGATCGGTACTTACAAGCCAGCTGCTGAAGGCGAAGCGTATAAGGCTGCGGACGAATTCTTCGGAGGTCAAAAGGTCGTTAGTGACTTTGCTGCCTGGACAGAGAAAATTCCTCAAGTAAACTATGGTATGCATACGTATGCAATTGAGGACATTTTAGCTGTTGGAATGCAGGACTACCTTAAGGGTAAAGATCTAGATAAAGTATTAGAAGATGCTCAAAAGCAAGCTGAAGAACAAATTAAATAAAAAAACAAGTTGAAAAGTAACAAATCTATAAGAAATTAAGCCTCGGTATTTCGCCGGCTTCTCCATTAAGGTTAAACGGAGGTATCTGATGTGTCAGGCGAAGTTCAGAGGCTATCTTTTTAATTAAAAGTGTAAGGAGTTGACTCAAGTTGATAACCTCTAAAGTAAATCACAATCAGACCCTGAGTTCAGTAAAATCAGGCCGGAAAATTCGGGCGAAAAATGCTGTCATTGGCTGGTCCTTCGTTATTGTCGCAGCTGTATTGATCTTTTTCTTTTATTTCTACCCAATGGTTCAGGCACTTATTTTGTCCTTTCAATCAGGAGTCGGTGCAAATCTAACGTTTACTGGCATCGATAATTATACACGGTTGTTTAAGGATCCAACGTTCCTTACAACAGTAAAAAATACAGTGATTTATCTAATCATTCAAGTACCAGTGATGATTTTACTGGCTTTGTTTCTTTCCGTTTTATTAAATAATAAGACGTTGAAGCTAAAGGGATTTTTTCGGACAGCCATCTTCTTACCCTGTGTAACTTCTCTTGTTGCCTATTCCGTCATCTTCAAATATTTGTTTGGTCAAGATGGCATGATTAATATCATGCTAATGAAAGTTTCACTAATTTCGGAACCGATTCAATGGCTTACTGATCCCTTCTGGGCAAAAATAGCGATTATTGTAGCCATCACATGGCGTTGGACTGGCTATAACATGATATTCTATTTATCCGCTCTTCAAAATGTTGATGAATCGATCTATGAAGCGGCAAGAATAGATGGTGCTTCGGCAGTTCAACAATTTTTCAAAATAACCATTCCAATGTTGAAACCGATTATCCTATTTACATCGATTACCTCAACGATTGGTACGCTTCAGTTGTTTGATGAGGTTATGAATATTACCAAGGGTGGACCGGGAAATGCGACCATGACAATTTCTCAGTACATTTACAATTTATCATTTAAGTATACCCCTGACTTCGGATATGCGGCTACTGTCTCTTATGCCATCGTCATTATGATCGTCATCTTCTCTATTATTCAGTTCAAAGTGGCAGGTGATAAAAATGAATAACCTTAAACGCTCATTCAGCTATACAGTCCTTATCATCGCTTCCATTGTTTCTATGTTTCCGTTTCTATGGATGATTGTGAGCTCAACAAACAAGTCTGTAGATGTGACGCAAGGAAGGATGCTGCCTGGCAGTCACTTTATAGAAAACCTTCACAATCTATTAGACACAGTTGAGCTTGTACCTGCATTAATGAATTCAGCGAAAATCTCGATACTCACAACAGTACTTGCCATGCTTATCGCTTCCTTGGCAGGATATGGATTTGAAATTTACAAAAGTAAGTCGAAGGACTTTGTGTTTAATATTTTACTGGTTTCTATGATGATTCCTTTTGCGGCTTTAATGGTACCGCTCTTTAGAATGTTTGCCACCATTTCTCAAGCCCTTCCAATGATCGGAATCGATACGCTTACAGCCGTCATCTTACCAACGGTTACAACTGCTTATCTTATCTTTTTCTTTAGACAAAGCACAAAGATGTTCCCGAAGGAGATTCTTGAAGCGGGAAGAATTGATGGTCTGTCCGAATTGGGATGTTTCTTCCGGATATATGTTCCGACAATGAAGACGACCTATGCAGCAGCTGCCATCATTACCTTCATGGCTAGCTGGAACAGTTATTTATGGCCGCTGGTTGTGTTGCAGTCACCCGAGAACCAGACCATTCCGCTGTTAATCTCAAACCTCGGTTCAAGCTACTCACCCGACTTTGGAATGATTATGACAGCGATTGTGATTGCCACCCTGCCGGCAGCACTTATTTTCTTCATTATGCAAAAGCATTTCGTTGCAGGGATGATGGGTTCAGTTAAATAATAAAATTTTGGAAAAATGTAGATAGGAAGAGTGATAATGATGACAACCATTCCAAAAATAGAATGGCTTACCGACTTAGATGTGTTTGCCGTTAATCGGCTTCCAGCACATTCAGACCACCGATATTATGAAACACTGGAGCAGGCAAAAATGGCAGGCCCAATGGCAATGCGCCATGAATTAAACGGTAACTGGAAATTTAACTATAGCGTGAATCCAGACAATCGTCCGGAGAATTTTCACCGGTTGGATTTTAATTGCATGGGCTGGGGGGACATCACCGTCCCAGGTCACATTCAGCTTCAAGGCTACGGGAAACCACAATATGTGAATACGATGTACCCATGGGACGGGCTTAACGAGATCCGTCCGCCAGAAATTCCACTCGACCATAATCCGGTTGGAAGCTATGTGAAGATGTTTACCGTTCCCCCTCAAATGGAAAACAAGCCGCTGTATATATCCTTTCAAGGTGTGGAGTCGGCCTTTTATGTGTGGTTAAACGGGGAGTTCGTCGGCTATAGTGAAGACTCGTTTACTCCTGCAGAATTTGAGCTTACCCCATTTCTTACAGAAGGTGAGAATAAGCTTGCCGTCGCGGTTTACCAACGGAGCACGGGCAGCTGGCTCGAGGACCAGGATTTCTGGCGTTTTTCTGGTATTTTCCGTGATGTTTACCTCTACACAGTACCGGAAATTCATGTTTATGACGCCGGTATTCGCGCAGAGCTGGATCCGACTTTTACGAAAGGGACGCTTCAAGCAGACCTAAAGCTTTTATCTGATGTGGTTTCTCCAGCAAAAATAGTTGCTGAATTGTACGATGCCGAGGGGCACTTAGTAGCGGCACAAAACGGTGATTTCACTAACGGAAATTGGACAGTTTTAATGATGGTCAATAATCCAAAGCTATGGAGTGCGGAAAATCCTTATTTATATCAGTTTTATATTCAGGTATATAACGAGTTAGGTCATTTGGTAGAGGTTATTCCGCAGAAAGTCGGCTTCAGAAGATTTGAAATGGCCGATAAAATCATGCGCCTTAATGGTGAACGAATTGTATTCAAAGGTGTCAATCGCCATGAATTTAATTGCCGTACTGGCCGCGCGATTACAAAGGAAGACATGCTTTGGGATATAAAAACATTGAAAGGCAACAACATTAACGCTGTCCGGACGTCCCATTATCCGAATCAGAGTTATTGGTACGAGTTGTGTGACGAATACGGCGTCTATGTCATCGATGAAATGAACCTTGAAACGCACGGTTCATGGCAAAAGATGGGGGCAGTCGAGCCGTCATGGAACATCCCCGGGAATAAGCCGGAATGGGAGAACATCGTTATGGACAGAGCGGTATCCATGTTTGAACGGGACAAAAATCACCCGTCGATCCTCATTTGGTCTTGTGGCAATGAATCCTATGCGGGTGAAGTGATTCTGAATGTTTCTAAGTATTTTAAGCGTGTTGATTCAAGTCGCCTGGTTCATTATGAAGGTGTTTTCCATGCCCGTGATTACAATGATACGAGTGATATGGAAAGCCGGATGTATGCGAAGCCAGCAGACATTGAGAACTATTTGAACGATAACCCGTCAAAGCCATACATTAGCTGTGAGTATATGCACGCCATGGGGAATTCCCTTGGCGGTATGAATAAATATACAGATTTAGAGCGGAAATATCCGATGTATCAAGGTGGATTTATTTGGGATTATATTGATCAGTCAATTATTAAAAAAGACCGTTATGGCAAGGAATTTTTGGCCTACGGCGGTGATTTTGACGATCGCCCAACGGATTATGGCTTCTGTACAAATGGGATTGTGTATGCCAATCGAGAGTTGTCGCCGAAGATGCAGGAAGTAAAGTATTTATATCAAAATATCAAACTGAGTCCGGATCGTACGGGGGTAATAATTCAGAATGAAAGTCTTTTCGTAGATACGTCCGATTATGATTTGGAGTACACTCTCTACCTTGAAGGTAAAGAGTTGTATCGGAATCAGCTCGATGTGGTGGTGGCACCGCAGAGTGAAGGGCGCATCGAATTTAAATTGCCTGCTGAAATCACCAGCGTTTCTGGCGAATATTGTATACAAACTTCTTTTAAGCTGAAGGAAAGTAATCTCTGGGCGGACGCTGGCTACGAGGTCGCATTCGGACAATATGTGTTCAGGACGGAGGCGTTTGTCGAGCAGACGGCAGCTCACGGGGAATTACGGGTTGTCACTGGCGATGTCAATATTGGTGTCCACGGCCCTGACTTCACCATCTTGTTCTCGAAACAGGCGGGCAGCCTGGTTTCACTTAACTATGCAGGGAAAGAGATGATTGCTCTTCCGCCGGCACCGTTATTCTGGCGGGCGACGACGGATAATGACCGAGGCTATTCTCAAGGCTATCATTCGGGTCTTTGGTATGCAGCCAGTCTTGCGCGCCAATGCATTGGGATGGATGTCGAACAGGCAAATGGCCAGGTGAGCATTGCTTTTACTTATAAATTATCGATTAGTGAAAAAGTAGTGGTGAAAGTAAATTATACCGTTCTTGCCAATGGTAGTGTTTGTGTGAAGTCGGTCTATCAGGGGGCGGAAAATCTCCCGCAGCTGCCGATTTTTGCAGTATCCTTCAAGGTGCCTGCCGATTATGACCAACTGGAATGGTATGCGATGGGTCCTGAAGAAAATTACTCAGACCGGGCGCAAGGAGCAAGACTTGGAATATTTAAAAATCAAGTAATTGAGAATTTATCCGGATATGTCATGCCGCAAGAATCGGGCAACCGGACGGGAGTGCGCCGAGTTAGTCTGACCAACAAGGAAGGACAGGGAATTAAAATTTCAGCTGCGACTAAACCATTAGAGTGCAATTTTTCTCCTTATACGGCTTTTGAACTCGAGAATGCCCAGCATCATTACGAGCTTCCAAATGTCCATTACACCGTTGTGACGGTCGCAGGCAAGCAGATGGGCGTCGGCGGAGACGACAGCTGGGGTGCACCGGTGCATGATGAACACCTCATTCCTGCCAATCAAGACATGGAATTCGAGTTTGTGATTAATAGAATCTAATTATGAAATGGATCAAATAAAGAAAAGAGCCTTATATTGCCAGGCTCTTTCCTTTTAAGTAAGCTTTGTAAAAATTTTATTCACAAGTTGATTGTAGCGGAAGGCAGAAGACTCCTGCGGGAGGACGGGGCAGGGGATACCCCGCAGAAGTGAAGCGACGAGGAGGCTCCCCGGACCACCCGCGAACCGCTCGTGCCTGGAGCGGAAATCAACAACCAAGTTTAACAGAGACTATAAGTAAAAAGAATATGTCTAAAACAAACCAATTTTGTGAAGGAGAAGGTTATGCTTATTCATGTTAATCAAGAGGACAGACAGTTTCATTTAACAAATGGCCAAGTTAGTTATATTTTTCACGTGATGAAAAATGGACAATTAGGCCATCTTTATTATGGAAAGGCATTGCACCACAGAGAAGATTTTTCTCACTTGCAGACGTACGATGTGCCAACAGGGGCTACTACACACGTGTATGCAGATGATCCTGCTTTTGGTTTGGAAACGCTACGTCAAGAATACCCTGCCTACGGAAATTCTGATTTTCGCGAACCGGCAATCAGTGTGAGTAAAACGACGGCTAATCATGTTCCTAATTTCAAATATGATTCGTATCAACTTGTAGACGGAAAGCCTCGTCTTGAAGGTCTTCCTGCAACTTATGTAGAAGAAAAGCATGAAGCTAGTACTCTTCAAATCATCTTAAAAGATGAATTCCTACAAGCAAAATTGCTGTTAACTTATACGATTTTCCGTGACAAACCCGTCATAACGAGAAGTGCATCTTTAATAAATGAGGGGTCAGAGGAATTGGTTGTTGATCGATTAATGGGAGCATCGCTTGACCTGCCAGATAAAGATTTTGTATTTACCCATTTAGCCGGTGCGTGGTCACGGGAGCGGCATGTAAAAGAGAGAATACTAGAAACAGGCATTCAGTCTATTTCCAGTCTGCGCGGTGCCAGCTCTCACCACCATAATCCGTTCTTGGCACTAAAGCGTCCTGAGGCGACCGAACATACAGGTGTGGTATATGGCTTTAATTTTATTTATAGCAGTAACTTTTTGATGCAAATAGAAGTGGATCATTACGACACAGCAAGACTTACTGTTGGGATTCATCCGTTTGGCTTCAAGTGGAATCTAAAGCCGAACGTGTCCTTCCAAACCCCGGAAGTAGTAATGGTGTATTCCGATCAAGGTTTAAATGGGATGAGTCAGGCCTTTCATAGTCTTTATCGCGAGCACCTGATTCAAGCGCAATGGAAGCAGGCCGTGCGCCCAATTTTGATAAACAACTGGGAAGCTACTTACTTTGATTTTAATGAGGAGAAACTCGTCAATATTGCGAAATCAGCAAGTGAATTAGGAATCGAACTGCTGGTCCTTGATGATGGCTGGTTTGGAAAACGGAATGATGATACCTCCTCCCTTGGAGATTGGCATGTAGACTTAGATAAACTTCCGGGTGGCTTAGAAAGCTTAGCCCAGAAAATATCTGCAACTGGAATGAAATTTGGGCTTTGGTTTGAGCCGGAGATGATCAGTCCGAACAGTGAATTATTTAGCGAACACCCAGATTGGGCCGTTGGTGTTCCAGGTCAGCACTATACATTGGGACGCAATCAGCTGGTTCTTGATTTTTCAAGACCAGAAATTGTTGATTATCTTTATGAAAAAATGTCCGCAATTATTAAAAAAACAAACCTTGCTTATATTAAATGGGATATGAATCGGAACATTACCGAAGCATTCTCACAAAAACTAGCCGTTCATCAGCAAGGAGAGTTCTTCCATCGCTATATTTTAGGGGTCTATGATCTCTATGAACGGTTAACAGGTGAATTCCCGCATGTGTTGTTTGAATCATGTGCAGGAGGCGGGGGAAGATTCGACCCAGGGATGATGTATTATGCACCGCAAGCATGGACAAGTGATGATACGGATGCGATTGAGAGGTTAAAAATTCAATACGGCACATCCTTTGCATATCCAGTCTATAGCATGGGATCTCATGTATCGGCAGTTCCGAATCACCAAACATTGCGGACTACACCATTACAAACCAGGGCGAATACTGCTTATTTTGGGACGTTTGGCTATGAATTAGATCCACTGAAATTAACCGAAGAAGAGCGCGCAGAAATTAAAGAGCAGGTAGTTTTTTATAAACAACATCGCGCGTTGATTCGTGATGGTCACTTTTATCGCTGCTTAAGCCCGTTTTCGAATAATGAAACGGCGTGGATGGTCGTGAGCCAAGACCAATCAGAAGCCTTAATTGGCTGGTATAAGGTATTGGCGACGCCGAATCCTAAGAAGAAGCAAACGCTTCGTCTCAGTGGACTAGCTGAATCGAAAATGTATAAAGTGGCTGGAAGCGAACGAACGTATTATGGCGACGAGCTCATGAACGTGGGGCTGCCGCTTCCAACGGAGTTTAACGGTGTCAATGGCGGGAGCGCCGAGCGTGGCGGCGACTTCCAGTCCCAGGTTTTTTATTTGCAAAAGACCGAAGGGTAATGGAATAAAATCAGGACGGGAAACGATTAGTCATTGAAGAAGTCCACTAGAGAAAAAGGTATAGTACCTCTCCTAATTGGAAGGTAGTATACCTTTTTTATCGATTAGGAAATTATAAAATAATTAATTGTGGATAACTTTAAAATAGTTCTTTGAATCCAGCTCCAGCGCCCAGCGGCTAGTGTACTTCGCTCTCCGCCCTACGATAAGTCAAGCACGAATGCGCTTACGCTCTCCGTGTTTCCTTTATCTCAGTTGGAGAGTAAATCAGGTGTAGCAAAAACAGAATATAAAGTTATTGACGGTAGTTGGCAAACCTATCAATCGGATTATTGTAAAGCATGATAATTCGAAAAAATAAGGCTTCTCTCGATGAAAGAAAGGGAGCTGTGAAAGCGCATGAAAATCTCATGCGCTTTTCTTAATATTTTTAAGTAAATTTTTAGTAAAAATAGTTGAATGTTTTTACTAACCGTTATAAAATTAAGTTGAAATTAATAATTTACTTACAAGAAACAGAATTTCTGGAGGAATTTAAATGAAAGTTACCACACTTAATAAAGTATTTTTAGATATGTTTCATATTTTACCTAGAAAAGCCTTTTTTGCTCCTGGAAGGATTAATTTAATTGGCGAGCATACCGATTATAATGGCGGTCATGTCTTTCCATGTGCAATCACATACGGTACCTATGCTGTAGCAAGGAAGCGGGAAGACCAAGTTATTCGCCTGTACTCAACGAACTTCCCTGAAAAAGGAATCATTGAATTAGATTTAAACCAGCTAAATTATGAGAAAGAACACAATTGGGCCAATTATCCGAAGGGGATGATTCGTTACATTATCGAGGCGGGATATGAAATTCCATCGGGATTTGATTGTGCTATTCAAGGCAATATACCGAATGGTGCAGGACTTTCTTCGTCAGCCTCCATTGAGCTGTTAACCGGAGTGCTAGTAAACGGCCTATTTGAATTAGAAATTCCTCGGCTTGATCTCATCAAGCTTGGTAAGAAGGTAGAGAATGAATTTATTGGTGTGAACAGCGGCATCATGGACCAGTTTGCGATTGGCATGGGGAAGAAAGATGCTGGAATTTTACTAGATTGCCAGACTCTAAGCTATGAATACGCACCCATACATCTTGATAATTACAAAATTTTAATCATGAATACGAACAAGCGCAGGGAATTAGCTGATTCGAAATACAATGAGCGAAGAGGAGAATGTGAAGAGGCGCTAGCGGAACTGCAACAAAAACTTCCGATTGAGGCTCTAGGTCAGTTATCTGAAGCGGAGTTTGATGAAAATCAATACCTAATTACCAATGAAACGGTCCGCAAACGTGCAAAGCACGCTGTCTATGAAAACGTGCGAACAATTAAGGCTCTAAAAGAGCTGAAGGCAGGAAATTTAGAGGCATTTGGACAATTGATTAACCAATCACACGTATCCTTACGGGATGATTATGAAGTGACTGGAGTGGAACTTGACAGTTTAGTAGAGGCTGCATGGAAACAACCGGGAGTTCTAGGGGCGCGGATGACTGGTGCAGGATTCGGCGGCTGTGCTATTGCAATCGTAGAAAATGACGAGGTTGAAAACTTTATTGCAAATGTTGGGTCAGCCTATCTCGAGAAAATTGGCTACAAGGCAGAATTTTATGCAGCGAGCATTGGTGACGGGGCAAAAGAAATTCAAATGGAGGCGGCGATCTAAATGAGTATCCTTGTATTAGGTGGAGCGGGCTATGTCGGTTCGCACGCTGTTTACCAGTTGATTGATCAGGGGTTTACGGTGGTTGTGATTGATAATTTGCAAACAGGCCATAGCGCTGCAATTCATCCAAAGGCAAGTTTTTATGAAGGGGATATCCGCAGTCGTGAGTTTATGCGCTCTGTTTTTGAAAAAGAAAACATTGAAGCAATCTTGCATTTTGCCGCCAATTCCCTTGTCGGGGAATCAATGGTTGAACCGTTAAAATACTTTGATAACAACGTTTATGGGACACAAGTTGTCCTTGAAATGATGAAGGAATTTAGCGTCAAGCACATCGTTTTTTCTTCGACAGCAGCTGTTTATGGGGAGCAGAAGGTTGTACCGATTACAGAGGATGCGGCAACAATTCCAACGAATACCTATGGCGAGACCAAGCTAGCAATGGAAAAAATGATGGCTTGGTGCGAAAAAGCCTTTGATCTTCACTATGTTTCCCTTCGCTATTTTAACGTAGCTTCGGCAAGAAGCGACGGACAAATTGGCGAGGACCATAACCCAGAAACGCATCTCATCCCTGTTGTATTAGAAGCAGCATTAGGCAAAAGGCCTGCCGTTACGATATTTGGGGAAGATTATGATACAGCAGATGGTACTTGTGCTCGTGATTATATTCATGTAGAAGACTTAATTGATGCCCATATATTAGCCCTCCGTTATCTACAAAATGGCGGGGAGAGTAATCATTTCAATCTTGGCTCAAGTCAAGGATTCTCAGTAAAAGAAATTGTTGAGACAGCTAAAGAGGTTACAGGAATTGATATCCCGGTAAAAATCGGTGAACGACGAGCTGGAGACCCAAGTACATTAATTGCTTCTTCGGAAAAAGCAAAAAAGATATTGGGATGGAATCCAACGAGAACATCGATTCATCAAATGATTAGCAATGCCTGGAACTGGCATCAGCACCACCCGAATGGATATCAGAAATAGAGGTGAACATGATGATTTATCAACTAATACAACAATTAATCAATCAAGCAATAGCCACTCAATTAATTGAGCGGGAAGATGAAATCTATGCACGCAATCAAATATTGTCACTTCTCCATCTAACGGAGTTTAAGGAAGTGGACGCAGCAGGGGAAAGTAACTTTGATATCCCTGATTTACTCGATTTAATTGTAGATTATGCCTGCAATCAAGGGATTATTGAAGAATTATTTGATGAAAAAGAGATTTTTTCAAGTAAAATAATGAACTGTTTCATCGCCCGGCCATCAGCGGTTAATCAGCTTTTTTATCGAAAATATAAACAGGATCCAAAAGCAGCAACACAGTATTTTTATGAGTTAAGTAAAAATAGCAACTACATTCAAATGAAGCGCATTCGAAATAACATTGAATATAAAACCGCTACAGAATATGGTGAACTTGATATTACCATTAATCTATCAAAACCAGAAAAGGATCCCAAAAGTATTGAACTCGAGCGTTCGGTGAAGAAAACGGACTACCCGAAATGCTTGCTCTGTGTGGAGAATGAAGGATATGCGGGAAGAATCGGGCACCCAGCCCGCTCCAATCACCGCATGATTCGAGTAAATCTATTAGAAAAGACATGGTACTTGCAGTATTCACCATATGTCTATTACAACGAGCATTGTATCGTGCTAGCAGAAAAACATACCGATATGGTTATTAGTCCAACGACATTCTTACGGCTGTTAAGCTTTGTTGAGCAATTTCCACACTATTTTGTCGGCTCTAATGCGGACCTGCCGATTGTAGGGGGCTCGATTTTATCCCATGATCATTATCAAGGCGGGAATTATCAATTTGCGATGGCGAAGGCAGGGGATGACTGGGCATTTAAAATGGCTGGATATCCGGATGTAGAGTGTGCGGTTGTTAAATGGCCTATGTCCGTTATTCGCCTGCGTTCCGATCAAATTAGTACGCTCGTTGAAGCCGGTTCACATATTTTAGACAATTGGAAAAAGTACAGTGATGAAGATTTAGGAATTGAGGCGAGGACTGGCGAAACCCCGCACAATACAATTACACCCATTGCACGCAAAAATGGGGATGTATATGAACTAGATTTGGTACTGCGTAACAACCGGACGAGTGATGAGCATCCGCTTGGCATTTTCCATCCTCACGCCGATGTACATCATATTAAGAAGGAAAATATTGGCCTGATTGAAGTGATGGGGCTGGCGGTTTTACCAGCACGGTTAAAGGATGAACTAGGAGAAGTGGAAAATTTCATCCTAGGTCGATCATCGGCAGTGGCAGACTATCATTTAGACTGGGCGGAAGCGTTAAAAACACGCTATCAAGCTATTGCCAATGAAGCGAATGTGCATGGTCTGGTAAGAGAAGAAGTAGGAAAGAAGTTTTTAAGGTGCTTGGAAGATGCAGGTGTGTTTAAGCGGAATGAAGTCGGTGCATCTGGGTTCCAGCGGTTTATCAGTACGTTATAAAAACATAATAGGCCGAGAACTTTGTTGATTGCCCGAGCTTTTTAAAAAGAAATAAATTAGATACCTTCTGAAAAATATGGAGTGATAAATCGATGAAAATAGTAGATAGAATATTTGGCAGTTACAAGGGCGAGTCCGTTACTGAGTATACCTTAGTCAATGATTACGGCATGATGATCTCTTGCCTTAATTATGGTTGTGTGATTACTAAAATCATCGTCCCTGACCGTCATGGAAACTTTGAAAATGTAGTGCTTGGATTTGAAAACTTCGAAGATTACACAGAATGGTCCCCATATTTTGGCGCAGTTGTGGGACGAGTAGCCGGAAGAATTAATGGTGCCAGCTTTGAGTTGGGCGGAAAAGAATACCATCTTGCAGACAATGATTATCCCAATCATATACACGGGGGCAAGAAGGGCTTTAACTCTGTGATTTGGAAAACCGAAATAATAGAGGAAGAAAATTCAGTCGGTTTGAAGTTTTTTTATCATAGTCCAGACGGAGACGAAGGCTATCCTGGTAATTTAGACACCACTGTGACCTATATTCTAAACAATAAAAATGAACTCGATATTACTTTTGAAGGAAAAACGGATCAAAAAACAGTTGTCAACTTAACGAATCACTCGTATTTTAACTTGAGTGGAAATGTAAAAAGAGATTGTTCTGATCACATTCTCCAATTAGAAAGTGATCAGTTTTTAGAACTGGGCGAAGGTTTTATCCCTTCTGGTAAAATGATAGATACCAAAAATACCCCATTTGATTTTAAGCATGGCAGAAGGTTACGCTCTGGGATGGTTTCGACTCATCCACAAAATGTACTTGTTGGTAATGGGTATGACCACCCACTTGTTTTTACCAAAAAGGGAGAAAATACCATCATGCTTAGTGATGAGGAAAGCGGCCGTTCGCTGCTTGTTTCGACCGACCAGCCATGCGTCGTCCTTTATACAGGGAATCAATTAGAAGGACCTTATTCCATAGCAGGTGTCAGGTCAAGAAACTATTTGGGTGTCTGTCTCGAAACGCAAGGATTTCCTGATTCTATCCATCATCCGGCGTTCCCCTCTGTCATTTTAAACCCGGAGGAAGTATACTATTCCAAAACAGTATATCGGTTTTTTGCTAATACATTAGGAGATTGATTTATGGCTACCATCAAAGATATTGCACAAATGGCAGGGGTATCGATCGCCACTGTATCCCGAGTTTTGAATTATGATACGACACTTTCTGTCAGCGATGAAACCAAAAAAAGAATTTTCGAAGTGGCAGAGGAATTATCGTATAAAAAGAAACCAGCCCGCAAGCAGGAGTCGGGGAAAATTGCTCTCCTGCAATGGTATACCGAAAAAGAAGAACTGGAAGATTTGTATTACATGTCGATCCGGCTTGGGGTTGAAAACCAATGCCGACAGCAAGGGATTCAAGTGGCCAAATATTTTCAAGACAACTATGAGGATTTGAAGGAAGACGATATTCAAGGGCTGATTGCGATTGGGAAATTTAGCAAGAAGCAAGTGAATGAGCTGCTTAAGATAACCAAAAATATTGTCTTTGTGGACACCTCACCAGACGAAGATCGGTTTGATTCGATCGTCATTGACTTTGAAAGGGCAACAATAAAGGTACTTGATCATTTTATGAAGAAGGGTCATGAGAAAATCGGCTATATCGGCGGAAGAGAAGTGTTTAAAGATAAAACTTCCATCATTGAAGACCCAAGGGAATTGGCGTTCAAGCGCTATTTAACAGGTAAAGGGATGCCCTATGAAACTTTTATGTACGTAGGAACCTTCTCAGCCGATGATGGTCATGCCATGATGAAAAAGGCAATTGATGAACATGGGGACAACCTGCCAACCGCATTTTTTTCAGGTAATGATTCGATTGCAGTTGGGGCATTGCGGGCTTTACTGGAGGCAGGAATTTCTGTTCCAGAACGGGTTAACATCATCGGTGTGAATGACATCAGTATCTCCAAATATGTCTATCCAGCGTTAAGTACGGTTAAAGTGTATACCGAAATCATGGGTGAAACCGCCGTTGACACCATTTTGGAGAGAATTGCAGGCCGAAAAACAGCCAAAAAAATATTCATTGCAACCGAGTTAGTGATAAGAAATAGTAGTTTTTAACAATAGTCCCAGACTTTTTGAATTTTAGCCAAGGGAAAAAGACCGATTATTGTGCATCGGTCTTTTTTGAATTAAGCGACTTCATTTCTCCTCCGAAGAGTCACATATAAGATGATGCAGCAAGCAGAGCATAGAAGGGCAAGAAAAGCTATAAATCCGTATCCTGCTTGTAAACCGAGGATTTCGTTTTCCACCACCCCGTGACTAGAAAACATCTTACTAACAAGATCAATGATAAAACCAATCAGAAGATTACCTATGACACTAGCAATTCCCATAAGTGTGACGGTGAAAGTTATAGCTGTACCTGTTCCTTTTGGATAGCGTTTAGCAAGTAAGGCCATAACAGTTGGGTAGATGGGAGCGATTCCGATCCCTGCAATTGCAAAAAGGATTGCACCATCTTCCCCGATTATGATTGCTGCCAAACTACACAATCCAGAAAAGGCAGAAAAAATCATAATAGATAATGTATATCCAATCTTATCGGTAATAGGCCCTAGAAAAAGTCTAGCAAACATAAAAAATAGAAAAAAGAGAGATAGCATACTTGAGGCATCCTCAAGGTTCCAATGGTAGGCTTTAATCAAAAAGTTTACTAGCCAACTTCCAACGGCAAGCTCGGATACAACCCCGAAAGATAGAATGACAACGATTAGCCAGGCGATTGGTTCACGAAGGAGGAAGGAAAATGAAACTTTTTCTGCTTCTTCATGACTCTCCTTTGGGAATTTACCAAGTAGTGAAGGAATAATCGGTACAAGCGATAAGGAAAGCATAATTAAATACATGCCACGCCAGCCAAGTTCGCCTCCCATTACATGCCAACTCATCATCGAAGCTGCAAACACAGGAGCTACAGTTGAACTAAGTCCATAGAAGAAGTGAGAGAGATTCATCATGGTCCCTGTATTTTTTGTGAAAATCTGTGCAGCCATAATTCCTAGACCGATTTCGAGTATACCGTTTCCAATGTATAAAAGAAAGTAAGAAGCAGACAGAGTAGCGTAATTTGTCGATATATACATGAATATACCTGCTAAAGCCATGGAAAGGAATGCAATAATTCCAGTCCATTTAATCCCTATTTTATTCGTTAGAGCAGATGTGAACGAACAGGCTAAAAGATAACCAAGTGAATTTAAAGCTAGCAAAAGTCCAAGCTGAGTGTCACCCAATCTAAAATCATTCTGCATAATTGGGATCGCAGGACCTTTAATGTTTTCAGACAATCCAAAAATAAGAAATCCACCAAAAACGATAAACAACAAGATATAGTAATTAGACTTGGAGTGATTTTCCAAAAAAGAGTGACCTCCACAATGAAATTTAAAAAGAACGTATACAATCGCTTCATTTCCTTATCGAATAATACCATAAACTAGCAGTATATTGTGGAATCACACTATATCCCATTGTCGAAATATGGGATGTTCCGTATAATGTGTTTATCTAGATTGGTGTAGGGATGGGAGCGTTTTTATGAGCAGGTTATCGGTCCTGGCGTATATTTTTGGGGCGGTCTTTTTTCTTGTAAGTTGCTCTTTTGCGGTATTTTACGGATATAAGATCCTTACTCATGAATTGCCTGTAGAGAAAAAGCCGGTTGAAAAGTATGATTATCATTTTGTTCTAGTCACAGAAGAACTCGATAATGAATATTGGCGACTTGTAGAGCAGGGGGCAAAGGCAGCAGCGAAGGACTATGGTGTGATGTTAGAATACGCCGGTCCTAAGCAAGCAAATATTGATGATCATTTAAAGACTATTGAAATGTCAGCGGCGTCCAAAGTGGATGGAATCCTGACACAGGGATTGAGTGATGAACAATTTACACCATTAATTGACCGTGTCGTAGCGAGTGGGATTCCAGTGATTACCGTCGATACCGATGCAGCGAATAGTAAACGGATGGCCTATATTGGAACGGATAATTATTATTCTGGATTTTTAGCAGGTAAGGCATTGATTCAAGATACAAAGGGACAAGCCAATGTGGCGATCATCACTGGCAGTTTTTTTGCAAACCATCAGCAGCTGCGGGTAAAGGGATTTCAGGAAGCGGTTAAAGGTGAAAAAGGAATCCATATTATCGATATTGTAGAATCCGAAATTAGTAGAGTCCGAGCAGCAGAAAAGGCCTACCAGATCATAAAGGATCATCCAGAGGTTAATGCCTTTTACGGAACAAGTGCGTTAGACGGAATTGGCATTGCCCAAGTGGTCGATAGATTTGTTAAACCAGGAAAGATTTATATTGTTGGATTTGATACATTACCAGAATCACTTGAGTACATTCGGAAGGGAACCATCCAGGCTACAGTGGTTCAGGAGCCCTATGAAATGGGGTATCGTGGGGTAAAAATGATGATAAACCTCATCCAAGGGAAACCTGTTGAGCCCATCGTCCACACGAACACCCGAATTATGAGGATTGGGGATTTACCCGTAAGCCATCTGTACAGAATGGAGGAGAGTAATTGATATTATTTAGGATCAAATCGAAACTACTCCTTTATTTCGTCGTCCTGGTTGTTTTGTTAACATCGGTTGGATTCTTTTTTTATAACAGCAGTGAAAAACTTGTCGTTGAATATGAAGATAGCTTTGAACGATTTCTGCTGTTGAATGATATTTCAAAGAGGACCAATTTAATTACAGAAAATCTCCGTGGCTATCTCTTAGATAAGGAAACTTCCTATCTAAAAGATTATAAAAAACAAAAGCTTAAGTTAATTAATGACCAAAAGCGACTTAATGAAGAATTGAACAGCAATGATATCACTCTTAAGAATTATAAAAATATGATTGACAGCTTCTTAGACGAGTGCGATGCAACCGTAGGGGCATTCCAAAAGGACGATATTAACAGCTATTCCAATCATTTTAATGGAGTCTTGAAAATCGCTGCCTTCATACAAGAAAGTACCCTAGCACTGTTAAATAATAAACTGACTGATTATCAAAATTTCTATAAACAAATGGAAACGCAAAATCATTACTATAAGTTATTGTACATCTCTCTATTTGCAGCAGCATTTTTTCTTAGTACGCTAATCGCTTTGTGGATTTCAGGGGGGATCACTAAACCAATTAGCCTGTTATCAGAGGCGGCAAAGCAAATTTCGAAAGGGAATTTAACTGGAGAAGATATTAAAATCACGACAAAAGATGAGTTAAAGCCTTTAACAGAAACCTTTAACCAAATGCGTACGAACCTTAGACAGCTCGTAACGGAAATCAAACAACAAGGGGAGTTGGATAAGTTATTAAAAGAATTGGAGTTAAAGAGTCTCCAAAATCAAATCAATCCTCATTTCCTATTCAATACTTTGAATACGGTTTCAAAAATGGCCTATTTGGAAGAAGCGGAGCAGACTACAAGATTAATAGAAGCTGTTGCTGCCATACTAAGGTATAACTTGAGTGATTTCGACAAGGCCTCAACGCTAAGAGAAGAAGTGAGAATTGTTCAAGAGTATTTTTATATCCAACAAACACGTTTTGGGGAACGGATTCAATTTGTGACCGACATCGAGGATGATTGTTTAGATATTGAAATTCCTAGTTTAATTCTTCAGCCGTTAATCGAAAACGCTTTCATGCATGGGGTAGAATCCTACGAAGAAAATGGGATCATCCGTCTTCGTATATACAGGCATAATCATCAGATTTACGTCGAAGTCATTGATAACGGTACGGGAATGGACGATATCACCAAGAATAGATTGCTCAAATATGTAGAGTGTATCGTACCAGAAGAACGATACGAAGCTGAAAAATCAAAAGGTCAGTCAACGGGTATTGGTGTGAAAAATGTGATCAGAAGGCTGCAGCTCTTTTATCAAAGAAATGACATTGTTGAAATTGAATCAGAAGTGGACCATGGAACCAATTTTAGACTTACGATTCCTGACGTTACCAAAGGGGGAAATGGCCTTGTTGAAAATTCTTATTGTGGATGATGAAGTCTTGGAGCGGACGGCATTAACGAAGATCATTAACCGTTCATCCATGGACGTAATCGTCATTGGAGAAGCCCCCAATGGGAGAAAGGCAATTGAAATGGCCATGGAACGTCGGCCTGATATCATTTTTATGGATATAAAAATGCCGGGAATAGATGGCGTTCAAGCTGTCAAAGCGATAAAAAAAATCGACCCTGGAATTCGGTTTATTATGGTCTCCGCCTTTAATACGTTTGAATATGCAAAGGAAGTAATGCAGCAGGGGGTTAAGGAATACATCTTAAAACCCAGCAGAAAACAAGATATTCTTGCCGCATTAGAGCGCGTTTCTAGTGAAATCCTAGAGGAGAGTAAACAGCGGGAAGAGCAGCAAAATTTGCGCCAAAACCTGGACCGTGCCGTATCGATCGCGCAAAAAGAATGGGTATCATCGGTATTAGTTAATCAAGTCCAGGATATTACCTTTGATGAATGGGGGCAGCTGCTTGGGGTTGAAATTACTTCAGGGTATATCATGCTTTTCTCACTGCGGCCTCGAGGCATGACGGAACTTTCAGCAGTTGAAAAACAGAACTGGTATTTATGGCTTAAGGATACCCTTAATTCTGTCGTGAAGAAACAGGAAATGATGGTTGGGCCGTTAACTGACGCACAGGTACCTGTTTTGTTCCTCTGTAAAAAAGCGACGGAAAAGGTCCAATTTAAAACCAATGCGCAGGCGGTCATCGATGGTCTGAACAGTCTTTTTGAAAAGAAATACTTGGATGCGGACCTAAGGATTGGGGTCGGTCTTCCTTATAACCATGCACATGAACTAAATAAATCTTATCATGAAGCGCTAATGGCCCTGCAGCACCTTGTAAAAACTCCAAATCGAAAATATTTATTTGCAGTTAAACAAGGGTCTACTGAACTCCCTTCTCAATCAGGGGTGTTAGAGATTGAGAAGAAACTATTAGAAGCTGTCAGGCAGGGAGATGTCAATCAGGTCTTATTCATCTTTGAATCGTTTGCAACGATGCTGGCAGATGATAAGAAAATAAAAGGGTCACTAGTTAAAAAGTCATTTGATGAATTGTTTATTCTTATTTCCCGAATGCTCCATGATTTAGGTATAAGCTATGAACGAACACCTGCAGTGGATGAGTCTGAGGATATTATGGCGATTTTTGAAAAAGGAAAGGCCCATTTATTAGCCGTCGTTCATCATGTCCAGGTGTGGCGAAACAATCACGCTAAGGGCATGCTCCATAAGGCAAAGGAATATATCGAAAACCATTATGCAGCTTCGATTACATTGGAATTAGTGGCAGAATATGTGGAGCTTAGTCCCTATTATTTTAGCAAATTATTTAAAGATCGTTTTGGGATGACCTTTATTGATTATGTGACGGAAATAAGAATCAAGCATGCCAAAGCTGAAATGGTTGACCCAGGAAAAAGCTTGAAGGAAATATGCTATTCGATTGGCTACAAGGATCCAAACTATTTTAGCCGCGTGTTTAAAAAGCATACAGGCTTATCACCAACAGAATTTCGTAAAGTAACAGTAGGTTAATATTATTTCTCTAATGGGATCAATCCGTCGTAGTGGATTGTTCTCATTTTTTTTATAAAAAATAAAGCGTTTGCAAAAAAGTCTAGGTAATCACAAATTAATGCTAGACTTTTGACCTATTGAAGCGAATCCCCCCATGCTAACATAAGTGTAAGGGCTTACACCAAGGTTAAGTGGAGCGGTTCTGCTGCCTTACCAGAGTCTTTACTAAATAGTAAAAGGAGAATGACAACATGTTTAAAAAGAAAAAAGGTCTAATTCTATCTTTAACAGTTGCATCTAGTATTCTATTAGCAACAGGATGCAGTGATTCAACAAGCGGTACAGATTCTGGAAAGAGCAAGGACAACAGTCTTCCAGCAGTTGGGGCAACTATTTACAAATTTGATGACAACTTCATGTCCTATGTTCGCCGTGCAATGGAGACTTCAGCAAAAGATAAAGTAAAGCTCATGCTAAATGACTCCCAAAACGACCAAGCAAAACAGATTGAACAAGTTGATACCCTAATTGCTAAAGGAGCAAAATCTCTAGCAATTAACCTGGTTGATCCAAAAGCAGCGCAAACCATTGTGGACAAAGCAAAAGCAAAAGATCTTCCTGTTATCTTCTTTAATAAAGAGCCTGATGCAAGTGTATTAAAAGGCTATGATAAAGCTTACTATGTTGGAACAACATCTTCAGAATCAGGTGTACTTCAAGGTGAACTGATTGCAAAAGCTTGGGAAGCTAACAAAGATAAATATGACAAAAACAAAGATGGCAAGCTTCAATACGTTTTACTAAAAGGTGAACCAGGACACCCAGATGCAGAAGCTCGTACAAAATTTGCAGTGGATACTGTCAAAGAAAAAGGAATTCAAGTGGAAGAATTAGCTATGGATACGGCGATGTGGGATGCAATGAAAGCAACTGAAAAAATGGATGCTTGGCTTGCAAAATACAATGACAAAATCGAATTTGTTATTGCCAACAACGATGGTATGGCATTAGGTGCAATTGCATCTCTTGAAAAAGCAGGCTACTTCTCCGGCGACAAGTTCATGCCTGTTGTAGGTGTTGACGCGATTCCAGAAGCACTTGAAATGATTGAAAATGGTAAAATGGTTGGTTCCATCTTAAATGATGCGAAAAACCAAGGTAGCGCAACGATCGAGCTAGCAGCAAATGCAGCAAATGGCAAAGATGTACTAGACGGAACTGAGTGGAAGCTAGACGATAATAAAGCAGTTCGTGTTCCTTACATCGAAGTAACAAAAGATAATATCCAAGTTGGTAGAGACGCTTATAAGTAAGAAAAGCAGAAGCGCCTTGTCCAGGGGCGACAGGCATAAGACGAGCCGGCGAGAAGGTTGCTCTTTGACCTTCTTGACGGATTGGCATATGACCCCGAGGCCCTAGGCGCTGGAGCTAGACAGTAAGAAAAGCAGAAGCGCCTTGTCCAGGGGCTGGAATCAGCCCTTAGGCGCTCTTCGAACAAAGGAAAAGCGGACGCTTTTCCTTCGTTCGGGGTAAGACTCCAAATATTTGGAGCTGGATACCGCAAAAAAATTATTACTCTCTTTAAAAGTTTGAGAAGCATCCCATGGAGCTCTCATCCTTTTTTAAATGGTTTCAGAGGAGGTTCGCTCATGTCAGAATCAAGTACAACGAATTTACTAGAAATGCTGAATATAACAAAAAGGTTCCCAGGGGTACTCGCTTTAGACAATGTTTCCCTAAAAGTAAAGCCTGGATCGGTACATGCCTTAATGGGCGAAAACGGGGCAGGAAAATCGACGTTAATGAAATGCTTATTCGGCATTTATTCGATGGATGAAGGCAAAATTCTCTTTGGTGGGAAAGAAGTTTCCTTTGCCAATTCGAAGCAAGCCCTCGAAAACGGAGTTTCCATGGTACACCAAGAACTAAATCAGGTACGTCAACAGAATGTTATGGACAATATTTGGCTGGGGCGTTATCCGAAAAAGGGCATTTTCATCGATGAAAAGAAAATGTACGAAGATACCGCAGCTATTTTTAAAAGTCTTGATATCAGTATTAATCCACGTAGTAAGGTGAGCACGCTTTCTGTTTCCGAAATGCAGATGGTGGAAATTGCAAAAGCAGTTTCCTATCATTCTAAAATTATAGTAATGGACGAACCAACCTCCTCTTTAACAGAGACGGAAGTAAATCATCTGTTCAGAATCATCAAAAGGCTTCAAAGTGAGAACGTTGCGATTATCTATATTTCACACAAAATGGAGGAAATCTTAAAGATTTCTGACGAAGTAACAATCATGCGTGATGGTCAGTATATAGCAACAAAAAGTTCGAAGGATCTAACAACCGATGAAATTATTAAATTGATGGTAGGACGTGACCTTTCACAACGGTTCCCTGAAAAAATAAACAAACCAGGGGAATTAATATTGAAAGTATCTGATTTGACTGCAGAAACACAGCCTTCTTTTTCTAATGTCGGCTTCGAGTTAAGAAAAGGCGAAATCTTAGGTATTGCCGGATTGGTTGGCTCGAAACGTACCGAGGTGGTTGAAGCATTATTTGGGATGAGGTCGCTAACATCAGGAACGATTGAATTAAATGGCAAGGTAGTTAAAAACCATTCACCGCAGCAGGCCATCAAAAATGGCTTTGCCCTTGTGACGGAAGAAAGAAGATCAACAGGTATTTTCCCAGAACTAAGCATTAGCTTTAACTCGATCATTTCTAACATGAAGCAATATAAAACAAAAAGCGGATTCTTATCTGACCGCAAAGTCGCCGATGATACCCAGTGGGTAATTGACTCCATGAAGGTAAAGACACCTTCTCAAAAGACATCGATTGGAAGTCTATCAGGTGGTAACCAACAGAAGGTAATTATTGGCCGATGGCTGCTAACAAAACCAGATATTTTATTGCTTGATGAACCAACTAGGGGAATTGATGTCGGGGCAAAGTTTGAAATTTATCAACTCATTAACCAATTAGCTGCGGAAGGAAAAGGAATTATCATGATTTCTTCCGAAATGCCTGAGCTTTTGGGTGTAACCGACCGAATTTTAGTCATGAGTAATGGAAAAGCAGCTGGAATTGTTGAGACTCACGCAACATCTCAGGAAGAAATTATGCAATTAGCAGCTTTGTATTAGGAGGAATGGATATGAATACTCAAGCTTCAAAAAAATCAAGCGTATCAAAATGGCTTGTTGATAACGTAATTTATGTAGTTTTAATCCTTCTTGTCGTCGGGATTGTCGCTGCTTCTCCGGACTTTTTATCGATGACGAACTTAATTAATATCTTAAGTCAATCATCCTCACGTATTATTATCGCACTTGGGGTAGCTGGTATCTTAATTACTGCAGGTACTGACCTTTCAGCGGGCCGGATGGTTGGACTTGCAGCCGTCATATCAGCCTCGATGCTGCAAGCAGGGGATTATGCTTATCGAATGTATCCAAACCTGCCGGAATTACCGTTAATTGTTCCGATTGTCATTGCGATGGTAGCAACAGGTCTCATTTCAGCATTAAACGGTGTCATTGTAGCAAAATTTCACGTTCCTCCATTCATTGCTACCTTAGGTATGATGATTGGTGTTTACGGACTAACTTCGATTTATTTTGACCGCCCGCCATATGGTGCGCAGCCAATTGGCGGATTAAGCCAAGCTTTTACAACTTTTGCGCAACGCGGAATAAAAATTGGCCAATATGAATTTCCATATCTCATTATTTATGCCATTGTAGTATCACTTATCATTTGGGTGATTTGGAATAAAACACAGCTAGGAAAAAATATGTATGCCATTGGTGGAAACCCAGAAGCTGCTAAGGTTTCGGGTGTAAACGTAGCAAGAAACCTGATTATCATCTACACGATCGCAGGTCTTCTATACGGCTTAACAGGTACGCTGGAAGCTGGACGTGTAGGTAGTGCAACAAACAACACAGGTAACATGTATGAACTAGATGCAATCGCAGCCTGCGTAGTCGGCGGTGTATCACTATCAGGTGGAATTGGAACCGTCCCTGGTGTTATCACAGGGGTACTGATTTTCCAAGTCATCAACTACGGTTTAGCCTTCCTTGGCGTAAGCCCATACATTCAATTCATCGTAAAAGGCTTAATCATCATCGTCGCAGTAGCCTTCGACATGCGCAAACACGCAAAGAAAAAATAAGTAGATTATTATTAAAAATTTGGTGTCAGGCACCGTTCGTGGAAAAATGTCCACGAGTGGTGCCTGACACCTTTTTATATTTTGTGATGTTACCAATACATACAAACTATAAAACATTTTGTGTGTAAGATTTGATGTTTTGTCTAATGACAGGTCTAGGCAGTGGTGTATAATTAGGTTATTGACTGAATATTTACATAAATTTAGCAATAAGCTTACTTTGGACCCCAGAACAGCTTCAAAATCAAAAGTACGCAAATTTCTGTTTTTATCCTCCACGAGATTTTTAACAATGAATTATGCACTTAATCTCAGATAAAAAAGGGGAGTGTTTAATCATGCAACGACAAAAATTATTGATTAATGGAGAAAGACTGAAGACGACATTGGAACAATTTGCAAACTTTGGCCGGACAGAAAACAATGGGGTCACAAGGTTGTCTTTATCAAAGGAAGATATTCGGGTAAGAGATTACTTCCGTTCCTGCTGCGAGGAATTAGGGTTAACTGTCAAGGTTGATGATATGGGCTGCATGTATGCGACACTGGCTGGAACAGAAGATAAGCCTCCAATTCTTATTGGATCCCATTTGGATTCGGTGAAAAAAGGCGGCCGTTTCGATGGCGTCTTAGGGGTTGTGGCAGGTTTAGAAGTGGTTCGAACGTTGGTCGAGAATCAAATTAAACCACAAATTCCAGTCACGATTGTTAACTTTACGAATGAAGAAGGTGCGCGGTTTGAGCCTTCAATGATGGCTTCTGGTGTACTCTCTGGTAAATTTGAGAAGTCAGTTATGTTAAAAAAGGTAGATTCAGAGGGAGTTACTTTTGGGGAGGCTTTAAAGTCGAGCGGGTACGAAGGCGATGTGGAGAATCGATTGAAAGAGGCATCGGCCCTTTTAGAGCTCCACATTGAGCAAGGCCCAATCCTTGAAAAGGAAGCACTCACAATCGGTGTCGTCGAATGTGTAGTGGGAATGGCTTGCTATGAGATTGAAGTAACAGGGGAATCTGACCATGCTGGCACAACTCCAATGAATATGAGAAAAGATGCCTTGTTTGCCACTAATAACTTAATCAATGAAATCCGCAGGCGGTTAGGAGTTTTAGATGAAGATTTAGTCTTCACGATTGGCAGAGTAAACGTGTACCCAAGCATCCATACGGTCATTCCGAACAAGGTGGTCTTTACTCTTGAAGCACGCCACAAGGACATGGAAATTGTCCGCACGGTTAAAAACTTCATCGAAGCACTTCCGAATTTAAAGTCGTTAAATGAAGGCTGTGAGGTAAAAACAACAAAATTATGGGAGAGGGACACCGTTTGGTTCGAACCAGAAGTCTGCCAACTTTTAGAAGAATCAGCACGGTCGCTCGGGTACTCTAATCGAAGAATGGTAAGTGGTGCCGGCCATGATGCGCAATTCATTGCTAGCTTTGTTCCAACGGCTATGCTATTTGTCCCTAGTATTAACGGCAAAAGCCATTGTGAAGAAGAGTTAACCACTTGGGAAGATTGCGAAAAAGGGATCAATGTTTTATTAGATACGGTTTTAACGATGTTAGCAAAATAGTTTTTAATTAAATAAGCTAGCTTTAAAGGGACCTTTTCGTGATGCGGAAGGGTCTCTTTTTTTTTGGTGATCTTTTTTTAAAAAAGTTCTGTATTGTAAAATTTGCCAGTAAAGTGTAAAATTACACTATTATATATTAACGGTGTAACTACTTTGTTGGTAAAAAGGAGCGTTGATATGGGGAAAAAAGTAAAGTTCATATTGTTGTATTTTGGGATTGTGCCGCTTGTAGTTTCATTTGGAGAATTAGCAATACTGATGGAGTTTGATCATATCCTTTTAGCATCATTGCCTGTCTTGATTATCTTCGGATGCCTTGCTGGGTTTCTAGCTAGTAAAAAACTCCTTAAGCAGGCCAACTTGAAAGACTATCTGATCCTTGTCCTTGTTCCTCTTGCCTATACAGCAGTATTGTGGGCTGTATTTATGCTGATAAGCAGCGGGTTTTACGGAGGTGATGTTTGGTTGTACTATAGTGTTTTTCATCTGGCCTTCGCACCAATCTATTTTATGGCCATCCTTTTGGGGGAAGGAAGATTATTTCTGTGGGCACCGTTAGCCTATGAATTTTCCTTTGTTTTAGGAGTATTGTTTGGCGTGTTGAAAAGGAGGACGCGCCCAGCCTTTAATAAAAAGCAACTTCTGTCTGTTGTGTTGGTGTTTGTGCTTGCAATGGGTACGGGTGCGGCTGTTCAATGGCACCGTAGTCAAACGGTCCTGCCATCGTATGGTTTTAAATATGGAGGGGGATATTCTAGTACGGATCTCTATCCTTATGATGTTAACAACCCAGATAATATCCTGCCAAAGCTGAAGACTGCCTCAACCTTTACAATCAAAAACCCGAGTGAAATGCCTATTTTAGATGGAGCGGAAGCGGCGTTCCCGGTTTATTCTGCCTTTGCCAATGCTGCCTATGAAAATATCGAAAAGGTTTATCAAGAATACGGGGAGGTCGTCACCTTCACCAATACGATTTATGCTTATGAACGGCTTATAACAGGAGATGTCGATATATACTTTGGAGCAGAGCCATCGAAACAACAGCAGCAAATGGCGAAAGAGGCAGGAAAAGAACTGGTTATGACCCCGATTGGTAAGGAAGCGTTTGTCTTCTTTGTTAATCACTACAATAAGATTGATAGCTTAGCTGTTTCAGAGATTAAAGACACTACTCGGGAAAAATAAAAAACTGGTCAAAATTCGGCGGCAAGAACGAAAAAATTATTGCCTTTCAACGCCCCGAAAATTCAGGAAGCCAAACCCTGTTGGAGAAAATAATGGGCGATACGCCAATTATGAAGCCCCTGAAAGAAGATGTACCTGAAGGGATGGGCGGGATTATTGAACAGGTTGCTGATTACCGAAACTACGAAAACTCGATTGGTTTTTCATTTCGCTTCTTTGCAACCGGAATGAAGGCGAACACTGACATTAAACTACTTGCTATTAATGGGATTGAACCAACTCCTGAAAACATCGCGAGCGGTAAATACCCATTCACCGCCTCCCTTTACGCAATCACAGTGAAGG
Organism: Bacillus sp. AFS031507; assembly: GCF_002584635.1. Taxonomy (NCBI): domain Bacteria; kingdom Bacillati; phylum Bacillota; class Bacilli; order Caryophanales; family Bacillaceae; genus Bacillus; species Bacillus sp. AFS031507. Next base: position 48,991 of record NZ_NUOW01000036.1, on the reverse strand, counting down.
ACAACAAAAAAATGCGAACAATCCAACCGTTCCTGAAATGGATGCAGGGGCCACAAGGGCAGGAGCTCGTTGAAGAGATTGGCTATATTAAAGTTGGGAAGGAATAGGGTATTAAAATAGGGTGTCAAAAATAGGGTGTCAGGCACCGTCCGTGGACACTTCGTCGATTTATCCACCCTGTGTGGACACTTATCGTTAATTTATAGGAATAATATTACAGTTTGGACAAAAAGTGAGGGGCACTTGGATGCACTTCGTTTTTTATATTGCTCCTCGTAATTTTGATTTTCATAAAACTTCGGACATCGCCTTAAGGGACTCTATTTTTGGCACACTTCTTGCATATTAAATGAGTGTAACTAACACTAATTTCATTTAATTCATTCAGGAGGTGCGTTAAAGTGAATAAAATTATTTCAATAGAGGAAATTTCCTCCATTCTGACAGATGGAATGACCATTATGGCAGGTGGGTTTATGGGGGTAGGTACACCACAAGAACTGGTAACTGCCATGCTTGAAGCAGATGTGAAGGATTTAACGCTAATCGCAAATGATACCGCTTTCATCGGAATGGGTGTAGGACCATTAATTGTAAACAAACGAGTAAAGAAAGTAATTGCATCACATATTGGCACAAACCCTGAAACCGGCAAACAAATGATTGCAGGTGAACTGGAAGTGGAACTAGTTCCCCAGGGAACACTTGCTGAACGCGTTCGCGCGGGAGGCTCTGGCCTTGGCGGAGTGTTGACTCCTACCGGTGTTGGAACTGTAGTCGAAGAAGGCAAAGAAAAGATCACCGTCGATGGCCGTGAATATTTACTCGAAAAACCGCTTCGCGCTGAAGTTGCCCTGCTAAAAGCATATAAAGCAGATAAAGCGGGCAATTTGGTTTATCATCGTTCGGCCCGGAATTTTAACCCATTGATGGCCTTGGCGGCAGATCTCGTGATTGTTCAAGTAGAACAAATCGTTGAAGTTGGCGAAATTGACCCGGATGAAGTAATGACACCCGGAATCTTGGTTGATAAAATTTTCGTTCAGGGAGGTAGTCGATAATGATTAATACGCTCGTGAATCCAAAACAAGTGATCGCCGCTCGTGTTGCGAGGGAATTGCAAGATGGAGATGTAGTTAACCTGGGGATTGGACTGCCGACTATGGTCCCAAACTACCTGCCTGAAAATGTTAACGTCATTCTCCAATCTGAAAATGGATATATTGGACTCGGGCCTGTAGACGGAGATATTGATCCGGATTTGGTTAATGCGGGTGGGCAGCCTTCGGGTATTAATCCAGGAGGTGCGTTCTTCGACAGCCTTTTCTCATTCGAATTAATCCGTGGAGGACATGTGGACGTAACGGTCCTTGGAGGATTAGAGGTTGATGCGAAAGGCAACCTTGCCAACTGGATGGTTCCTGGAAAAATGGTGCCTGGTATGGGTGGAGCAATGGATTTAGTTACTGGAGCCAAGAAAGTTATTGTAGCAATGGAACATATGGCCAAAAACGGATCATCCAAAATATTAGAACAATGTCGATTGCCTTTGACTGGAAAGGGCGTAGTGGACCTGATTGTGACGGAACTAGCGGTCTTTCGTGTAACAGCTGAAGGGTTGGTGCTTAAAGAACTTCAAGATGGTGTCGAACTTGATACCGTTAAGGAAAAAACGGAAGCTGCGTTTACGATCAATCCAGCTATTTTAAAAGCAAAAAACGGTTAATTAATGCGGAAAAGTGTTCAATTTTTTGCAAATAAAGCAACCTAAAACTTATTAGTTCAGGAGGGAAAAGTTTATGCTTGATGTTGTGATTGTAAGTGCTGTTCGTACAGCGATTGGTAGTTTTATGGGGGCATTAAGTAACACCCCGTCCCAGAATTAGGTGCATTGTGATCAAATAAGCCTTAAATCGTGCAGGTGTAACCGGTGAACAAGTGGATGAAGTCACCATGGGAAACGTGCTTCAAGCTGGTCTTGGTCAAGGTCCTGCCCGTCAAGCTTCCATCAAAGCGGGTTTGCCTATTGAAGTTTCTTCGATGGCGGAGCTGCCCTAGTTCTGATGATAGAAAATGAAAGGTAAATCGAGTTTCATAGATTCCGAGGGATTAGGCATTTATCAAATGCTGTTAAAGCTAGTGTTTTAAATAAACCGATTCCGAAAAAACGGAAAATTCCGGATTCTCGGAATCCGATCGCACTGAATTTTCCGAATTTACGGAATCATAAACGAGAGAATAAAAGGTGGTTTTTGGCAAGGTATAGTTATAAACTTTTAATTTAGTATAATACTTGTATGATAATAAAGAAAATTTACATTTTTGAGAAATTAATAACCGATTTTGGCACGGAACTTGCACTTTTATTAAGTGAACTTCAGACTGTAAACGCTTACTAAGAGATGCTGAAGCTCATACAAAAAATAAAAAGGGGGATTTAAATGCAATTATTAATTATTCTTTTGTCGCTTGGCCTGTTAATGTTTGTTGCCTACCGTGGTTTTTCTGTTATCTTATTTGCTCCACTCTGTGCTCTTTTAGCTGTTTTACTAACAGACCCGAGCCATGTATTACCGTTCTTTTCCGGCGTGTTCATGGAAAAAATGGTCGGATTTATTAAATCATACTTCCCAGTTTTCTTATTAGGAGCCATTTTTGGAAAAGTGGTTGAAATGTCAGGGATTGCAGAATCGATTGCGAAAACGATCGTCCGTCTGCTCGGTGCGAAACGTGCGATGCTAACCATCATCCTATTGGGCGCCATTTTAACTTATAGCGGCGTAAGCTTATTCGTAGCTGTATTTGCTATTTACCCGTTTGCAGCTCAAATGTTTAGAGAAGCAAATATCCCAAAACGCCTTATTCCAGGAACGATTGCCCTTGGTGCATTCACGTTCACAATGGATGCTTTACCGGGAACACCGCAAATTCAAAACGTTATTCCAATTCCGTTCTTTAAAACAGATATTTATGCGGCTCCAACTCTTGGAATTATCGGGGCTATTTTCGTCTTAACGCTAGGCTTGCTTTATTTAGAGATGAGAAGGAAGAAGGCAGCAAAAGCAGGTGAAGGTTATTATGGGTTTGAAGCCGAAACTGCCGCCGCTTTGGAATTGGCCGAATCAAATCAAAAGGACGCAGCTGTTCCAGATTTAACAACTAATCAATCTGTGTTAAAACAAATTATGGCATTTGTGCCGCTTGTATTGGTAGCGGTTACGAATAAACTCTTCATTACTTATATACCAAAATGGTATCCGAATGGATTCGATTTTTCAGCGATTGGCTTAAAAGCATATACAGTAGATGTACCGGTTGTTGCAGCGATTTGGGCAATTGAAATGGCGCTAGTCGTTGGAATAATCACATCACTTGCCTTTGATTGGAAGCGAGTAACGGTAAACTTTAAAGAAGGATTAAACCTAAGTATTGCCGGAGCCTTGCTTGCAACGATGAATACAGGGGCCGAATACGGTTTTGGCGGAGTTATTTCCTCACTTCCGGGTTTTGCAAAAATCAGCGATGGAATTTCTAGTACCTTTACGAATCCACTTGTAAATGGTGCGGTTACAACTAGTTCCCTTGCAGGTATTACTGGGTCCGCCTCAGGTGGTATGGGGATTGCGCTAGGAGCGATGGCTGATAAATACAATCAGGCAATTGCAGCAGCGAATATTCCACCAGAAGTAATGCACCGTGTCGTCGCGATGGCATCAGGTGGTATGGATACACTTCCACATAACGGAGCCGTCATTACCTTGCTTGCAGTTACAGGTTTAACGCACAAACAATCATACCGTGACATTTTTGCTATTACAGTCATTAAAACATTAGCCGTTTTCGTCATCATTGGTATCTACACCTTATTTGGGATTATCTAAAATCGTTGCGTATAAATATAGAAAAATAGGTTTCTAATTATTAAGGAGGATGCTCGTATGAGCAAGTCATTAGAAGGAAAAACAGCATTTATTACAGGGGCTGCAAGTGGGATTGGATTAGAAATCGCGAAGACCTTTGCGCAGGAAGGCGCAAAAGTGGTGATCTCAGATCTAAATGCTAGTAAAAGCGAAGAAGTGGCTGCTGAATTAAGGGAGCAAGGATTTGAAGCATTATCGGCGCCATGTGATGTGACCGACGAGGAAGCATTTAAAAATAGTCTTCAGTCAGCTTATAAAGCGTTTGGCAGTATTGATATTTTAGTCAATAATGCAGGAATGCAGTTTGTATCACCAATTGAGGAATTTCCCACTGAGAAATTTGAATTGCTAGTAAAAATCATGTTAACCGCCCCATTTATTGGGATTAAACATGTATTCCCAATCATGAAGAAACAAGGCTTTGGAAGAGTAATCAATATGGCTTCCATTAATGGGGTAATCGGATTTGCTGGCAAGGCTGCCTACAATAGTGCCAAACACGGCGTCATTGGTTTGACAAAGGTTGCGGCATTGGAAGGCGCCGCCGACGGAATCACCGTTAATGCTTTATGTCCTGGATACGTTGATACCCCGCTCGTAAGAAACCAATTGGGAGATTTGGCTAAAACAAGGAATGTCAGCTTAGACAGTGTAATTGAAGAAGTACTCTTCCCGCTGGTTCCACAAAGAAGGCTATTATCCGTAACAGAAATTGCGGATTATGCGGTTTTTTTAGCAAGTGATAAAGGAAGAGGCGTTACAGGTCAAGCAGTTATTCTAGATGGCGGCTACACTGCACAATAATTCCAAAGAGAATCCTATTCGATTGATCGAATAGGATTTTATTATTGTATGAAAATGCTTCCAGTCGCTCAAACAAACGTCTAAATTTGGTATAATTTGAATATCTAATGTGCAAAGGTGGGAAAAGAATGTACCAAGGATTTGAGAAGATCCCCCAAAATTGGCATGAACAAATGATTCATCTATTAGCGGAACGAATCATAGTCGTCGATGATAATGGTATTATTCTTTATATAAATGAGGCGTATTGCCAGTTTTTAGGAACGACGATTAAAGATGCGATCAACCGGCCTGTACAGGATGTCATCGAAAATACCCGCATGCACATCGTTGCCAAAACAGGACAAAAAGAGCTTGCTGCTCTTCATCCGATTAATGGAAGTGAAATGATAGCAAACCGTTTCCCGATAATTGAGGATGGTAAAATCGTCGGAGCTGTGGGAACAGTCATGTTTCGTTCCCCTGAGGAATGGCGAATGTATAGAACAAAAATACAGGGTCTAGTAGAAGAATTAAAGTACTATAAAACCAAACTAGAAAAAGAACTGAAAAGTAAGTACCAATTCAATGATTTAATTGGAAAAAGCTCTACTTTTCTAGCAACCAAAAAACTAGCAGAAAGAATATCAGGAAGCAACTCATCCGTTTTACTGATCGGGGATTCTGGCACGGGTAAGGAATTATTCGCTCATGCCATTCATAATAGCAGCATGCGTGCCTCCTTACCCTTTGTTGCGATAAATTGTGCTTCAATACCTGAACATTTACTAGAATCGGAATTGTTTGGTTATGATGACGGTGCGTTTACAGGAGCAAAGAAAGGCGGAAAGAAGGGGCAGTTCGAAATTGCCAACAATGGTTCAATTTTTCTAGATGAAATAGGCGATATGCCACTTTCGATGCAAAGTAAGCTTTTGAGGGTGTTGCAGGAAAAAGAGATTCAGAGAGTCGGAGGTCAAAAGTCTATTGCGGTAGATGTGCGAATCATTGCAGCAACACACCGGGATTTAGAGAAGCTGGTGGAAGAAGGAAAGTTTCGTCAGGATTTGTATTATCGATTAAATGTCATCAAAATAGAAATTCCCCCTCTTAGAGAACGAAAAGAGGATATTCCGCTAATCTCTCAAAGCTTATTGAAAAAATTAGAGGGGAAATTTTACCGCAAAGGAATTGAGCTATCTACTGTGGTAGAAGAGAGACTAATGGAGCATTCATGGCCGGGAAACATCCGGGAACTTGAGAATGTCTTGGAACGATCCATCAATATTCTGGATGGGAAAACGATTGAAATGGTCCACCTGCCATTATACTTACGTGACATGGAACCGGAGACTAACTTTGTTAAGGGAGCTAATATCCAGAATCTTGAGACGACGCCAAAACCGCTATTACCGATATTCTCATTAAAAGAAACACTTGCTCATGCCGAGAAGAAAGCCATTTTAAATGCATTAGAGGTGACAAATGGCAATAAGCAGGAGGCCGCTAAACTACTGGAAATTGGGAAAACTAGCTTCTATGAGAAATGTAAATTGTATTCAATAAAATAGTAAAAATTATCTATATAAAACTATTTAAAATTCCTATTTTAAAATGAAAATTATTACTATGGTAATAGGCATAACACTAGTTTATGATAAGATAGAATATTAAGAAAACTGTTTAGAATGGGTGGAAGTAACTTGATCCTGTTAGACTATATTGTTAATCTCGCAATTTTTTCACTGCTGGTAAGTACACCTTTAGTCATCTTCTCGTTCATCAAGCATAAACCATTTAAGCAAGTTCGCCTTTGGGGATCCGTGTATGCGGGAGTGGTTTCCTTTCTCCTCGTTATGCTGTCATTTCAACAACAGGGGTATTCATACGATATTCGGTATGCCCCTGTTATTCTTGTTTTTGCCTATCTTGGACCACTCGCAGGATTCATTACTGGGCTAATTTCATTACTCGCAAGACTGATGACAAGTGGTCATTGGTACCCGGCCATTATCGGGTGGGTAAGTTTGATGATTGGTTTTTCAGTAATCCACTTCTATATTAAACGTCTCACAGCTTTAAAAAGAAGTTTTATTTTATTTGCTGCCTATATGGTGATTTATGGGATCACTGTTCTCACGTTCAAAATATTTATGAATGAACCTATCTTTCATTTTCAATATATAGTGTTTGTAATGATAGGAGTATTCATAGGAGGATTACTTATTGAGTCTTATGTAAATCTCCATAGATTGAATAATCGTTTAACAGATATGTATAAGATGGTAGAGGCAAGTGAATCAAAATACCGCCTCATTGCTGAGAATACTTCAGACCTCATCCTGGTTATCGATAAAAAGCAGGCGATCAGTTACTACTCCCCTTCACACGAGATTGTTTTAGGGTACAAAAGCTGTGAGCTTGAAAGTTTCGAATTAGACTCGCTAGTACATCCGGACGATGTGAATATGTTCAGAAGTAAAATCCAAATGATGTATGAAAATAAAGAATCACAATCGATGGAATTCCGCTTAAAACACAAAGAAGAGCATTGGATTGAATTTGAGTCACGCTGTATGCCTGTTAAAGGAGAACACGATTCTATTAAGAATATTGTTATTATTAGCAGGGATGTTTCTGAACGGAAAAAGGCGGAAGACATTCTTTTGCGCTCTGAGAAGTTATCGGTTGTCGGGGAATTAGCAGCAGGTGTGGCTCATGAAATACGAAATCCTCTAACAACCATAAAAGGCTTCATGCAGCTTTATAAAAGAGACGATAGTTCGATTGATGAATTGCTTCTAAGTGAACTGGATCGCATTGAAACCATTACAAGCCAACTGCTTACGCTGGGAAAACCACAAGCAGTGGAGTTAAACCGGACGAATGTCTTAGAATTGATTGAAGAGACACTTGTGCTTTTAGCCCCTGAGGCGATGATGAGTAATATCCAATTTAAACTCAAGTTTGAAGAATGCTCTTACTTTATTACATGTGAGAAAAATCAATTAAAGCAAGTCTTCCTTAATATCCTAAAGAATGCCATGGAGGCTATGAAAGAAGGGGGAGAAATTCAAATCCAACTTCGAAAAGGGCCAGAAGATGAGTGTATAATAACTGTTCAGGACCAAGGCTGCGGGATTCCAGAAGAACTCCTGCCTCGATTAGGAGAGCCGTTTTATACATTGAAAGAAAAGGGAACAGGCCTCGGACTTATGATTAGTCATAAAATTATCAAACAACACCAAGGAAGTCTTACTTTTATAAGTAATGGCATAAAAGGTACTATGGTCGAAATAAAATTACCATCTGCAAGTTGAGTATGATTATTTGGGTGTCAGGCACCACCCGTGGACATTTGTCCACGAGCGGTGCCTGACACCTTTTTATGCGCTTCCGCTTTTCGATAGTTCATATTCAATTCATATATTCTTTATATAATCGAGTTTGTAATCGAGAATGTAGACTTGAAATTAACGTGACCTATAGAAGGGATGAAAATATAAATGTCTGAAGTAAAGAGTCAAAAGGGTTGGAGCCAATTTATTCGATTGGTTCAACATACCAATCCATCTAAATTGCTCCTTGGTATCGCCCTTTTATTAAGTGTAGGTACCACATTAGTGGGGCTATTGGTCCCGCTGTTTACTAAAAATCTTATTAATGATTTTTCGATTAGCTCTTTAAGTACGGGTAGGATTATTCTTCTTGTTGCTGCGCTTTTACTACAAGCAGTGGCTAGCGGGATATCCATCTATTTATTAAATCATCTCGGCCAATCAGTTGTGGCCGGGATTCGAGACCGTTTATGGAAAAAGCTGCTCGTCTTACCGGTACCGTTTTATGATGAAAATCAAACCGGCGAAACCGTCAGTAGAATGACCAATGATACAGCCGTGGTCAAAGGATTAATTACCGATCATCTTGCCAATTTCCTATCAGGAACGATTTCCATCATTGGTTCGATTGTTGTTTTGCTGCTATTGGATTGGAAAATGGCTTTGCTCATGTTTATAGCACTGCCGCTTGCTGCAGTAATATTAATGACACTTGGAAGAAAGATGCATCAGGTATCAAAAGGGATGCAAACCGAAACAGCACGTTTTACCTCAGTTCTCCAGCAAGTTTTATCAGAAATACGATTAGTCAAAGCTTCCAACGCCGAGGCTATCGAGTATAAGAATGGTAAAAACGGGATCACCCAGTTGTTTCAATATGGGTTGAAAGAGGCGAAGATTCAAGCATTAATCACCCCCCTGATTGGTTTAGTGATCATGGTATTACTAGTCGTCATTCTAGGTTACGGTGGAATGAGGGTATCATCAGGTGCATTAATGGCGGGTGATTTAGTTGCATTTATTATGTATCTGTTTCAAATCGTCATGCCAATGGGGCAATTAGCCGCCTTCTTTACCCAATTTCAAAAAGCAACCGGTGCCACAGAACGAATTATCGCCATCATGGATATGAACGAGGAAGAAGACCATTCGAATCAGGATATTCATAATGTGAATCAATCGATCACTATAGAGGATCTGAACTATTCTTATAAAAATGGGGAAGACGTACTTAAGAATATTAGCTTTTCCGCTGAAGCAGGCAAGGTGACTGCGATTGTCGGTCCAAGCGGGAGCGGAAAAACGACCCTATTTTCTTTATTGGAGCGTTATTATCAACCGCAACAAGGCGCTATTCGTCTGGGGAAAGAACCGATTAATCACTTCTCCCTGTATTCCTGGAGAAGTCAAATTGGCTATGTATCACAGGAAAGCCCGATTGTTGTGGGAACGATTCGTGATAATATTTGTTACGGAATGGATAAAAAAATTGAGCAAGCAGATATCGAAAGGGTGGCAAAAATGGCCTATGCGGACCAATTTATTGCGGAACTGCCAAACGGGTATGATACAGAAGTTGGTGAAAGAGGAATAAAGTTATCGGGTGGGCAGCGTCAGCGGATTGCGATTGCTCGTGCCTTTTTAAGGGATCCCAAAATTTTAATGTTAGATGAAGCAACTTCCAGTCTTGATAGCAAATCAGAACGTGTTGTTCAACAGGCATTGCAAAATTTAATGATGGGAAGAACCACCCTCGTGATTGCGCATCGTCTGTCAACAGTGATCGATTCTGATCAAATTATCTTTTTGGATAAAGGAAAAATTACCGGAAGCGGTACACATGAACAACTTTTAAGAACTCACTCCTTGTATCGTGAATTTGCCGAGCAGCAATTACGGATCAACGAACCTGCTTAATAGAAGGAAAGGAATGAGGATGAATGACAAAAGTTCTAATGGTCGATGATGATGCCAATATTCGCGAACTACTCCAACTTTTTTTAAAAAAAGAAGGATTCGAACTTTATGAGGCATCAGATGGTGTAATGGCATTACAACTGATGGAAAAAGTAAAGATGGATTTAGCGATCATTGATATTATGATGCCAAATATGGATGGCTGGGAATTATGCAAAGAGCTGCGGGAGTTTAGTGATATCCCCGTCTTAATGCTGACCGCCAAAGGAGAAACCACACAAAAGCTAAAAGGATTCGAGTTGGGAGCGGACGATTATCTAGTTAAACCCTTTGACCCAATGGAGTTAACCGCTCGAGTTAAAGCATTATTAAAACGGTATAATATAACGGTTTCGCAAACGATTTCGATTAATGAATTTAAGTTGAATCGAAAGACACACGAAATTTCTTTTAAAAATAAGGAATATACGATTCCGTTGAAAGAATTCGAGCTGTTGTTTAAACTGGCCAGCTATCCTGGAAAAACGTTTTCACGAGAGGTACTCATTGAAGACATTTGGGGCTATGACTATGAAGGAGACGAACGAACGGTCGATGTTCATATTAAAAGGTTAAGGGAGCGTTTTTCAGAAGGAGAATTCCCGTTCCGGATTCAGACGATATGGGGATTAGGCTACCGCTTTGAGGTAAAATCATGAAAATCAAGCACTTTTTCCAACATCTATTTGGGATTGTCTTTTTCTTTGTATTTGTCTCTTTTGGTTTTTCAGCAGGTTATTTCATTGTCTCCGGAACTTATCGATTTTTCGATTTTCATACATCCGATTACCTTCGTCATATGGCATCGGTAATTACTGGTTTATTGACGATGAGCTTAGTTGGTTTTCTTATCTCTTTATTCACTCGTTCAAGGCGACGCAATCTCTTTCATGAAGTACTGGATGCGTTAAGTAGGATTTCTAAAGGTGATTTTAATGTATACCTCGATTTAAAGGCTGGTAAAAGAAATCAATTCACAAGTCTGATTGACCATATTAATCATATGGCTAAGCAATTAAAGCAATTGGAAGAGATGCGGCAGGAGTTTATTTCTAACGTCTCACATGAAATTCAGTCGCCGCTGACGTCGATCATGGGTTTTGCAAGAGCACTTCAATATGGCCAGCTTTCGAGCGATGAAAGAAGTCATTATCTCAGTATTATTGAAACAGAAAGCAAAAGATTATCGAAATTAAGTGATAATCTTCTAAAACTAACCTCCCTAGAATCCAAGCATCATCCTTTTGAGCGACATAGCTATCGGTTAGACCAACAATTACGGACGATTATTTTGGCCTGTGAACCGCATTGGATAGAAAAGGAACTGGAACTGGATGTGTCCCTAGAGAAGGTCATTATCATTGCGGATGAAGATTTGATGAGCCAGGTATGGACCAATCTGATTCACAATAGTATTAAATTTACTGAAAAGCGCGGAAGGATTCGTGTCCATCTCCAGCAGGTCGATGAAAAAACGATCGTGAAAATTTCAGATACGGGGATTGGTATCACGAAAAAAGATCAGATCCATGTATTTGAACGATTCTACAAAGCAGATAAGGCAAGGGACCGGTCAAAAGGCGGCAGCGGTTTAGGACTCTCCATCGTAAAAAAAATCATCGAAATGCACGAGGGAACCATCTGTGTTGACAGCGAAGAAGGGAAGGGAACCACCTTCACCATTACACTATAAAAGCCATTTTTGTGTTGTTTAGGGTGTCAGGCACCGCTCGTGGACAAATGTCCACGAACGGTGCCTGACACCCTTTTTAAATTTATTGTTCTGATATACATAGGGAAAATCATATTTATAGAAAGATAAGTAAGTAATTTAAGTTATCTAACAATGGAGGAATGAGCGCTCGTGCCAATTGATTGGGATGGAAAGGATAGGATTTTTCATTTATACAATGGCAAGATTAGTTATTTGATTCAAATTGTCCATGGTAAATATCCTGCTCATTTGTATTGGGGCAAGATGGTTAAGACGCTGCATCCTTCTTCCATTCTGGCGTTTAAAGGCAGGGCTTTTTCGCCGACTACCGAACCTTCTCTTCCGCAATTTTCACTTGATACGCTACCACAGGAATATCCTGCTTTTGGGAACGGGGACTTTCGTTCGCCGGCTTATCAAATCCGTTCTGCTGACGGAAATACGGTAACGGACTTTGTCTTTGATTCTCATGAAATTTTTCAAGGAAAACATACGCTTGAGGGATTACCGTCTGCTTATGTCGAGGATAATTCTGATGCTGAAACATTAGTGCTGACACTGGTAGATTCCATGCTTGGGATCGGGATGAATCTACATTATACAATTTATCGTGATTTTGATGTGATAACGAGATCGGTCTCCTTTGAGCATCTTGGCAGCCATGATGTGGAAATACATAAGTGTATGAGTATGTCAGTCGACATTCATCAATCAGATTGGGACTGGCTGCACCTTTATGGAACATGGGGGCGTGAGCGTCACATCGAAAGGCAGCCACTCAGCCACGGGACTCAAACCATTTCATCAGCTCGGGGTTCAAGCAGCCATCAACATAATCCTTTTGTTGCGCTGCTTTCAAAAGACACCAACGAAGAATATGGGGATGTATTTGGCATCAGTTTGGTCTACAGTGGGAATTTTCAAGCTTCCATCGAAGTGGACCCTTATCAAACTTCCAGACTTAGCATCGGCATAAACCCCTTTGATTTTACATGGGTGCTGAAGCCGGGGGAAACGTTTCAAACTCCTGAGGCTTTAATGGTTTATTCCTCGGACGGGCTTGGAGGAATGTCCAGGACTTATCATAAATTTCTGAGGGAAAGGGTTTGTCGTGGGGTATACCGCGACAAAACACGCCCAATTCTCATTAATAATTGGGAGGCCACCTATTTTCATTTTAATGAAAAAAAACTTATCGACCTTGCGGATGCAGCAAAAGAGTTGGGTATCGAACTGTTTGTATTGGATGATGGCTGGTTTGGGCATCGTGACAATGATAAAAGTTCGTTGGGTGATTGGTTTGTTTTTAAGAAAAAACTTCCGAATGGTTTAAACGGATTGGCTGATTATATCCAAAAAAAGGGGATGCAATTTGGGTTATGGGTCGAGCCGGAAATGGTTTCTCCTGACAGTAATTTGTATCGGAAGCATCCCGATTGGTGTATCCATGTGCCGGGACGGAACCGAACACAGTCCAGAAATCAATTAATTCTTGATTTAAGCCGGGAAGACGTATGTAATTTTTTAATCGAAACGCTGACCGAAGTCTTTAGCAGTGCTAAGATCTCCTATGTGAAATGGGATATGAATCGAAATATGACGGAGTTGGGTTCGGCTGCGCTTCCACCTCGCAGGCAAAAAGAAACCGCGCACCGTTATATGCTTGGCTTGTACCGAATTCTAGAAAAACTGACCGAACGATTTCCTAAGATTTTATTTGAAAGCTGTTCCGGAGGAGGCGGTCGCTTTGATCCTGGAATGCTCTATTATATGCCGCAAACCTGGACGAGTGATGATACTGATGCTGTTGAACGGCTTAAAATTCAATACGGAACAAGTCTCATTTATCCTGCCATTACAATGGGAGCACATGTATCAGATGTGCCGAATCACCAGGTCGGTAGAACCACACCGCTTTTAATGAGATGCCATGTGGCGATGGCTGCAAATTTGGGGTTTGAATTAAATATCGACAAGCTGAGTAGTGATGATAAGGAGGTGGTAATGGAGCAAATCAAACGATATCATCAAATCAAGGATATCGTCTGTTTTGGTGACTTATTCAGGCTGTTAAGTCCGTTTGATGGAATGGATTCGGCGTGGATGTATGTTTCACCGAATCAGGAAAGGGCTGCTGTTTTTTACTTTAAAACGTTGGCAACACCAAATCCACCGTTTTTCCGGCTGAAGTTTCGTGGGCTAAAGTCGGATGAGATATATAGAGTAAATAGAGGAGAACAGGAATATGTGGGCGATGAGCTAATGAAAATTGGATTAATGCTGCCACTGATAAAAAGAGATTTCACCTCGAGTATTTACCACATCGAAGCATTAGAAAAGTAATCAAATAAAAAATACGAGCTTTTACCTCAGATACCTCAATAAAATTCTCGATTTTGACATGCCATTTACCTCTGCAAAGAAATATTTTTGGCATATGCTTATGTAGAAAATATAATAGCAGGCTTAGAGACTTGGAGAAAGCCATAAAAACCCTTGGGAATGATTATTACTATTCCTATGCGTTTTTATGGTTTTTTTTTGCGAAAATTATTCTTGTTGTAGGAATAATAGCGATTGGTACAAATAAATTTACAGATAGACTATATCCACTTGTTGTAGGCGTCCTGATTGTGAGTATGGTTTGAGCCTTGTTTTATTAAGCTGCCTTCCTAGGTGAAACAGAAACGAGTCTTTGGTTTATAATAGGGGCAATAGTAGTTGTTCTTGCAATAACTTCCGTAATTAGAAAGAAACCTCAGGAAAATGGTCCGGGTAGAAAAATCAGTGCATAATTTTAATTAAAGGGAGAGTTCATATATGGAAAAATACATTTTATCCTTAGATCAAGGTACAACAAGTTCACGTGCCATTCTTTTTAATAAAGAAGGAAAGATTGTCCAAGTCGCTCAGCAGGAATTTCAACAATTCTTCCCTCTACCAGGTTGGGTAGAACATAATGCAAATGAAATTTGGGGTTCGATCCTAGCGGTAATGGCTTCCTGTTTGGCAGGGGCTAACGTAATACCAGAACAAGTGGCCGGAATAGGTATTACAAACCAACGGGAAACAGCCGTTGTCTGGGATAAGGAAACAGGCCAACCGATATATCATGCGATTGTTTGGCAATCCCGTCAAACAGCAGCGATTTGTGAAGAATTAAAAGCAAAAGGACATGATCAATTATTCAGGGATAAAACAGGCCTTTTAATTGATGCTTATTTCTCTGGAACAAAAGTGAAATGGATTTTAGATAATGTAGAAGGCGCGAGAGAAAAAGCAGACCGTGGAGAACTGCTTTTTGGAACAATTGATACATGGCTTATTTGGAAACTATCTGGTGGAAAAGCCCATGTAACAGATTACTCCAATGCATCGAGAACATTGATGTACAATATTCATGACCTTAAATGGGATGAAGAGTTATTAGAAATTCTTTCAGTTCCTGCTTCGATGCTTCCAGAAGTACGCCCATCATCACAAGTATACGCAGAAACAGTTGATTCCCATTTCTTTGGCTATAATGTGCCAATTGCCGGAGTTGCAGGTGACCAGCAAGCAGCATTATTCGGTCAGGCGTGTTATGAAAAAGGGATGGCGAAAAATACTTATGGAACTGGCTGCTTTATGTTAATGAATACGGGAGAACAAGCAGTAAAATCAGAGCACGGTTTGTTAACAACAATTGCATGGGGTATAAACGGAAAAGTGGAATATGCATTAGAAGGAAGTATCTTTGTTGCAGGGTCTGCAATCCAATGGCTTCGTGATGGGCTCCGTATGTTTAGAAGCGCTGAAGAGAGCGAGAAATTTGCTACTAGTGTAACATCTACAGACGGTGTTTATGTCGTTCCAGCATTCGTCGGGTTAGGAACACCTTATTGGGATAGTGATGTACGCGGTTCGGTCTTTGGCTTAACACGTGGTACTACGAAAGAACACTTTGTTCGCGCAACGTTAGAATCGCTAGCATATCAAACAAAGGATGTCTTAACGTCTATGGAAGCGGATTCAGGTATTTCGCTTAAAGCCTTGCGTGTAGACGGCGGCGCTGTTGCTAATAACTTCTTAATGCAATTCCAAAGCGATATGTTAGCTGTTCCAGTGGAACGTTCAGAAATAAAAGAAACGACAGCATTAGGAGCTGCTTATTTAGCAGGATTAGCGGTAGGTTATTGGGAAAGCCAAGAAGAAATCGCGACTCAATGGAATATGGATCAAGCATTTACACCAAATATGGCTGAAGAGGATCGAAACAATTTATATACAGGTTGGAAAAAGGCTGTAAATGCAGCAAGGGCTTTTAAATAATTGTACTCTCTTTTTATCCCCAATGGAGGTAACCATAGTGGAAATGTTAAAATTCTCGAGTTCAAATAGAAACACAATCCTAAAGGAAATGGCCGCAGAAGAATTTGATGTACTTGTCATCGGTGGGGGAATTACAGGCGCTGGAATCGCATTAGATGCTGTAACAAGGGGACTGAAAACGGCTTTAGTAGAAATGCAAGATTTTGCTGCTGGGACATCTAGCCGATCAACGAAGCTTGTTCATGGTGGTCTCAGGTATTTAAAACAATTCGAAGTGAAGATGGTCGCGGAAGTAGGGAAGGAACGAGCAATTGTCTATGAAAATGGCCCGCATGTAACCACACCAGAATGGATGCTCCTGCCAATGCATAAAGGTGGGACGTTTGGGAAATTCGGTACATCAATTGGACTACGAGTCTATGACTTTTTAGCAGGCGTAAAAAAAAGTGAACGAAGAAAAATGCTTTCTCCGGATGATACCATTCAGAAAGTGCCGATGATTAAAAGAGAGGGATTAAAAGGCGGCGGATATTATGTGGAATATCGGACCGATGATGCCCGGTTAACCATCGAAGTCATAAAAGAAGCGGTCGCTCATGGTGTCAAAGCTGTAAACTATTCAAAAATGATTGAGCTTCTTTATCATGATGGTAAGGTGATTGGTGCTAAAGTTGAGGATCTATTAACTGGTACCGTTCATGATATTTACGCAAAACACATCATTAATGCCACTGGCCCATGGGTCGATTCGCTCCGAGACAAAGATCAGTCGTTATCTGGAAAAAAACTGCGGCTTACCAAAGGGGTCCATTTGGTGATGGATCAGTCGAAATTTCCCCTTAAACAGGCGGTGTATTTTGATACACCTGATGGCCGCATGGTATTTGCGATTCCAAGGGATGGGAAAACGTATGTGGGGACAACAGATACCTATTATGGAAACGATCCGATTCATCCGAAAATGACGGCAGCTGACCGAGATTATATTATTAAAGCAATTCATTATATGTTTCCAACCGTTGCTATTAAGGCGGAGGAGATTGAATCAAGCTGGGCAGGGGTAAGACCACTTATTTATGAAGAAGGCAAGGATCCCTCTGAAATTTCGCGAAAAGATGAAATTTGGGTATCAAATTCTGGCATGATTACAATCGCAGGCGGGAAACTGACCGGATACAGAAAAATGGCAGAAACGGTGGTAGACTTGATCGCGAAACAGTGCGGCGAAGCACGCCATATTGGATCTTGCCGAACAAAACATTTACCTATTTCAGGAGGTCATATGGATGGGTCTCGTAACTTTGCTTCATTTATAGAGACCAAGGAAAAAGAAGGAGAGTTAAGTGGATTTTCAAAGGACCAATTCCGAAAATTAGTCCATCGCTATGGTTCCAATATTGATCGTATTTTTGAAATTGCAAAAACGTATGACCCAAATAACAAATTTGGCTTGCCGCTGGAGGTGTATGTTCAAATCATTTATTCCTTAGAGGAAGAAATGGCCGTAAAACCAGTGGACTTTTTTATCCGTCGAACGGGAGCTTTATTTTTTGATATTCAATGGGTACATGAGTGGAAAGAAGCAATCATTGGCTTAATGGAAGATGCTCTTGGATGGACATTGGAGGAGAAGGCCGTGTTCAAAGACGAATTAGAAACCGCACTAAAGGATGCTATCCATCCGATTCCGACTGTAATGATATGAGTTTATCCGCCTTGCAGTCCTAATAGTACACGTAGCTTTTTGGATGATTGAAAAACTAATCAAACGTTTGATTGAATAATTTATGGGCTTGGAATATATAGGGCGGCCATGTCATATTATTTACCATATCAAACGTTTGATTGTTTTAAAGTATAAAGGTACAGAAATTACCGATGACGATGAAGACGAATTTAATTCCGACTTAATGCATTGGAATATTTGGTTTTCAATTTTTCCGAAAAATAAAGAGGAGGAATTCCATGAATACCTTTCTTATCATTGTAAATGTCGCGGTGCTGCTATTACTCATGTTTGGTTTATTTACGATGCAAAAAAAGCATGTTTCTTTTTCCAAGCGTGTTTTTAGTGCGTTGGGTTTAGGAATTATATTTGGTTTTATTATTCATCTCATTTATGGTACGACACATGAAGTAACGATAGGTTCGATTGATTGGTTTAACATAGTCGGGAATGGCTATGTAAAGCTATTACAAATGGTCGTTATGCCACTCATTTTTGTTTCGATTGTAGGGGCTTTTACAAAGTTAAAGTTAACGAAGAATATAGGGAAAATCAGTTTTCTTGTCATCGGCATCCTTCTTGCAACGACGGCCGTTTCTGCCGCAGTTGGCATTGGCTCTGCATTAGGATTTGGTCTTGATGGGGTTCAGCTAACTGAAGGAGATGCAGAAGCAGCCCGGAATGCCCAGTTAGAGGAGAGAGTTGCAGGGATCGAAAATATGACACTCCCACAACAAATCATTGAGTTAATCCCTAGCAATCCATTTCAGGATTTAACAGGGGCACGCGCAACATCGACGATTGCGGTTGTTATTTTTGCCGTATTTATCGGTATTGCTTACCTTGGAGTGAAGCGTAAGGACCCAGAGCATGGTGAATTTTTTGCAAAGATCATTGATACCTTCTACTCTGTTGTCATGAGGGTCGTCACATTGATTCTTCGTTTAACGCCATATGGTATCTTAGCGATCATAGCCAGGGTTACAGCAACGAGTGACTATGCCGCGATAGCAAAACTAGGTAAATTTGTGATTGCCTCGTATGTGGCGCTCATTATTGTGTTTATTGTCCATCTTCTCCTTTTGTCATTTGCGAAACTAAGCCCTATAAATTATGTGAAAAAAGGGCTGCCAACCTTAACCTTTGCTTTCACCTCCCGGACAAGTGCAGGAACCTTGCCAATGACCATTAAAACACAAACAAAGGACTTTGGTGTATCCGAAGGGATCGCCAACTTTGCGGGTTCGTTTGGGCTAACAATCGGTCAAAACGGGTGTGCAGGCGTTTATCCTGCAATGTTAGCGGTGATGGTTGCTCCAGCGGCAGGTGTGGATCCAACAAGTATATCCTTTATTCTAACGCTCATTCTTGTGGTTGCGATTAGTTCGTTTGGTGTGGCTGGTGTAGGTGGCGGTGCAACCTTCGCAGCCTTAATCGTTTTATCAGTGATGAATCTCCCAATTGCGATTGTTGGTCTGCTTATTTCAGTTGAGCCTCTCATTGACATGGGACGTACAGCCCTAAATGTCAGCGGAGCGATGACATCAGGCATACTCACTAGTAAAGTAACAGGCGAGTTTGAAAACGAGGTTTACGAGCAGCCTAATATCGTCGAAGCATAAAAAACGAGAAGCAAGGTACAAGGGCTTTTTCGCTTAGCGGAAGAGTCCTTTTTCTGTTGCAAGGGAAAAAAATAGGTTGGTCTCCCATATACTATGAATTTGAAATACTTGAATTCAAGATAAATTAGAGGTACACTGTAAGCATAGGAAATAGTAATCGGTTTAATGGAATGTAAAATAACCATATTAATAAAAAGATTAATTTTTATAACATTCGTTTACAAATGAATAATGAAGGGATGAGGAGAAAATGGATAAATTTCATCACGCACTAAATATATATGTCGGTGAGGTCAACATAAAAGTAAAAAACCTAGATTATGCGCTCACTTTTTATCAAAATATAATGGGCTTTCAAATATTGGAGAAATCAGATCGTAAAGCAGTCTTAACGACAGACGGAAAAAACCCATTATTAACGCTAGAGCAGCCGAAAGATGTGGTTGCGAAAACAGGACGTAGTTCAGGTTTGTATCATTTTGCGATCTTACTTCCATCACGAGCTGATTTATCTGTCTTTTTACGGCATATGATTCAAACGGGATATCCACTGGGTGCTGCAGATCATTATGTAAGTGAGGCGTTATACCTTAACGATCCAGACGGAAATGGGATTGAAGTGTACCGAGATCGCCCGTCTTCAGAATGGAGATGGAACAACGGTTTAGTAGAAATGGCAACAGAAGAGCTTGATGGAAATGGAATTATCGCGGAGAGTGATGCGGAATGGAGCGGTCTCCCGGCGGGCACAGTTATGGGCCACATTCACCTTCACGTATCTAATTTGAAAAAAGCAGAAGAATTTTACACAAAAGGGCTTGGTTTTGAAATTGTTAGTTACTATCCACAAGCGGCATTCCTTTCCACGGGCCGTTATCATCATCATATTGCTATCAACACTTGGCAAGGTGAAGGGGCAGCGAAGCCACCGAAAAACAGTGTCGGCTTAAATTGGTACTCGCTCGTTTTCCCTGATGAATCAGCAAGAGAGAATGTGATGAAACAGCTAAAGCAATTAGGTGCGCAGATATCGGAAGAAGCTGAATTCTTTGTAACGGAAGATCCTTCAGGAAATCAAATTCGATTAGTTTTATAAATGATTGAGGGAGGATATGAAGATGAAGCCAGATTCCAAAGATGAACATTCAGGTATGGAAATAGGGATCTATACATTGGGGGATTTAGTTCCGGATTGGGGAACAGGGAAGACTATCAGCACAAGACAGCGACTTGAAGAAATTATTGAAGCAGCGAAAATGGCTGATGAGGCAGGATTAGATGTAGTGGGCGTTGGTGAGCATCACCGCCTCGACTATGCTGTGTCCGCACCGCCCGTCGTATTGTCCGCCATTTCGCAAGTTACAAAGCGAATTAAACTGGCAAGTGCTACAACTGTCTTAAGCACCGTCGATCCTGTTCGTCTCTTTGAGGATTTTGCGACACTTGATCTCCTGTCAAACGGACGGGCAGAAATTATTGCGGGGCGCGGGGCATTTATCGAATCTTTCCCGCTGTTCGGGTATGAGTTAGACGATTATGACCAGCTTTTTGAAGAGAACATCAAGCTCTTTCAGCAGCTGAATGCACAGGATCGAGTGACCTGGAATGGTCAATTTCGTTCTCCGTTGCAGGATGCGGAAATTGCTCCACGACCTTTACAGGAAAATATTCCATTGTGGGTAGGTGTTGGGGGCACTCCGTCAAGCGCAGCACGAGCAGGAAGATTAGGGACTAACTTAGCAATAGCCATACTTGGAGGCGAACACATTCGGTTTAAGCCACTTGTAGATATTTACCGCCAGGCCGCCAGCCAAGCAGGCCATGATCCTGAATCGATGAAGGTTGCAGTGACGGGTCATGCATATATTTCGGAAACAACCCAAAAGGCAAAGGATGAGTTCTATCCATATCATTCTAATTATTGGGGATACTTTAATCGCCAGCGTGGGATGAATACAAGAATGTCCAGAGAAGATTTTGAACGGATGGCCGGACCAGAAACGGCTTTATTTGTTGGCAGTTCCCAGCAGATCATTGAAAAAATCCTCCAACAATACGATCTTTACGGACACCAGCGATTTATCGCCCAAATGGACATCGGCGGAATGCCCTTTAAACAAGTCGCCGAAAGCATCGAACGATTAGCAACAGAAGTAGCACCAGTCGTACGGAGGGAAACCAGCAAATAAAAAGGGATAAAGATGCTATAGGGTGTCAGGCACCACTCGTGGACATTTGCCCTCGTGTGGTGGACAGTCGCTTTTTTTGAAAAGGTCGTTTGCGGGGAAAAAAAGACTCGGGGGATGGGGTCCCCTGAGTCTTTGTATTATTATTATTTTTCGGATGTGTCACCTTTATTATTGCTGGTGTTGTTTCCGTCATTTGCTTTTTTAACACCTTTACTGACATATGGTTTGGCGCTTTTCGCTTTTTTGACACCTGCTTGCCAACGAGTCCAGCCCTTCTTGCCGGTTCCTCTGCCTGTTCCGCCTTTCCCTTTCGCACTACTCATTTAACCACTCCATTATTAATGTACGTTCTTCTAACGTCGTTGGTTAGTTTAACACAGTTCATGGTGATTTGCCCTCAAAAATATTAGTTTGTTGTTAATGATTGAAAAACCCTAAGGCAAATTTAATCCCTTCCTCAATTTCATTTGTTTCATACCCTACTAAGTCCTCATTGGTAACTTCTAATTTGGTTCCTGCTAAGGAATAGCCGCTGTCTAATTCTATATCAAGCACTACTTCATACCCGTTTGCTGTTTGGTTAATATCAATAATGTCGTATTCGCGGATAGCAGTCCCTGTTTCGTATTCTAAGGGCTCTAATTCTGACATGGAAACACACCTCCAAATTAAATTAGGTCGTAGCTATTATTATTTCCAACCTTGCGATTAAAATCAGGATTAGATTTATTTTCCTTATGCATTTTTAGCACTTAAAAGATACAAAACGCTTCGGGATTCCACTATGTTAAAAGGATTTTCTAGAGACATGGCGAATAATACCTGGTGGTTTATTTTTCTATATGGAGGTTATGGAGTGAATTTGGATACATTATACCTAATAGATCAAAAAGACGGTTTGGGCCTGGAGGTTAGTAAATTAGTTTCGATGATGAACGACATTAATCCAATAAAAAGCCCCCGGTTAAATTATTTTTAAGGCTGTGATTGTATATGTGTTTAATCGTTTTTGCCTACAGAGTCCATCCGGTCTACAAGCTCCTTGTAGCGGCAAACCGAGATGAATTTTACGGGCGGCCTACTGCTCCTGCTCATTATTGGGAAGACAGACCTGACATCCTTGCCGGTAGAGATTTAGAAAAAATGGGCACTTGGATGGGAGTTACCACATCTGGACGTTTTGCGGCTTTGACCAATTATCGCGACCCAAAGGAAGTAACGGAAGGAAAGCGTTCAAGGGGTGAGTTGGTGGCCGATGCCTTGAAACATAAAGGAAATATAAAGGATTATATGCAAAGTCTTGTAAAGAAAAAGGATCTGTATCCTGGCTATAACTTACTAGCAGGGGATGAAACGGAACTATATTATTATTCAAATAAAGGGCAGGAGCTTTTGAAGGTGGAGCCAGGAATTTATGGAGTCAGCAACCATTTATTAAATACTGAATGGCCAAAGGTGCAAAAAGGCAAGGAAGGCATGTCCAAAATCATCAACGGGGAACAGGTCGAACTTGTAGAATGCCTTTTGAGTGTCCTCCAAAATGCAGATCAAGCTCCAGACGAACTTCTTCCGCACACAGGCGTTTCTTTAGAATGGGAAAGGATACTTTCGCCATTGTTTATCAAAAGCGGAAACTACGGGACGAGAAGCTCGACCGTCATGTTGATGTCAGATAAAGAAATTCAATACGTGGAACGAGTCTTCACTAAGGATGGCATAAGTGAGCAGCAATATAGGATTGAATTATAGAAACATTTTGAATCTAAATGAAGGATCAAGGGAAGTTTTCTCTCTTTGATGCTTCATTTTTTATTTTCATAAAAGTGGTCGTAACTACCATCTAAAGAGATGTCTATGGAAATTGGAACAACTCTGGTTTATGATTAGGGAGATTTATGAAAACGATTACGAAAAAAAAGGGAAAGACTTGCTGTTATGCAAAAAGTGATAACATACGAAAACCACTAGTCTTGAAGAGGGATAGGATGATCGAAGTTATTAAAAATATTACCTTAAATCTTAAGAATCAATTGTATGGAAGCTTTCGTACCAAGTTGATGCTGTTTTTCATCGTGGTGGCACTGATACCTCTCCTACTATTTGGCTATCTCTCCTATCAAAAGTCATCCACGATTGTGAATAAGCAATTTAATGATTATGAAAACTTTGCTGTATCACAGCTTGAAAAGCAATTAGAAAATACGATTAATCAGATGTTTGTCGTCTCAAACGATATTCATCAATATTTATCCGACCCTACCTTAATTGTTATTCAAGAAGAGATTCCAAGAACCTATGAAGGATTCATAGAGAAAAAGAACTTTGAAAGATTCCTTGAAGCCCATAGAACTTTTAATACAAAAGGAATCTACCTAATAACGAGTTCTGGCTATTATTACGGGGGAAACCATCTTAATTCACAAAAACTGTTTCAAATGCCGTTTTGGAAGGAAGCAAGTAAAATCAAACAAGGGGAGCGATGGATTGGATTTTATAAAGCTGATCATCATGATAACAGCAAACCGCCTGAACCAATGATTGGTCTAGTATTGCCGATCCAGAGCCAATATGGGATTTTAAAAGGAAGCAAGTTGTTAATTGAGACAAATGCCGAGGAGCTTTTTTCATATATTAACTACCTTGAAAAAGACGTCCACGCCTTTGTAACCATTCATAATGAAAAGAATAAAGTCCTTTACCGAACAAAAGCAAAAGTGGAGCGGCTTTCAAGTGATATTGTTAGGGTGAAAAATATTGAAGCCTATGGCTGGAACATTGAAATCCGAGTCCCTGAAAAACTATTTTACCAATCCTCTGAGGTTATTTTTAACTATACTATGTTAGGCATTTTCTTTTTAATTATTCTCGCAATCCTACTAGCTTTGGTCTTTTCAGCACCGTTGGCAAAACGAATCAGAAAGCTGAAGGAATCGATGGAACTGGTAAGTGTGGGCGAACTGCAGACTCAGATTCCTGTTAAAGAACATGACGAAATTGGGAAATTAACAATCAGCTTTAATCAGATGGTCCAGCAAATTAATGAATTAATTGATGAAATCGGTGAGACGGAACGGTTAAAAAGGAAAGCAGAGTTAAGGGCGTTTCATTACCAAATAAATCCCCATTTGTTGTTTAATACACTAAACTCCATTCAGTGGAAGGCAAGGTTAAGTAATGCCAAGGAAGTTCAGCAAATGATTTACCATCTGACGGAGGTTCTTCATGAAAACCTTAATTTTTCTGATGAATTGATTCCGTTAAAAAAAGAGCTGGCTACGATAAGCCACTATTTGAAGGTGCAGGAAATCCGTTATGGACATATGTTTGATTACAATGAAAAGGTCAGCCCAGAATGCTCCGATTATTTAATTCCCAGGTTGTCTCTGCAGCCATTATTTGAAAATATTTTTTTCCATGCCTTTGAAGACGGACAGGGAATAATTGAATTAACTATTGAGGATAAATCAGACTTACTTGAACTTACCTTGAGTGATAATGGTAAAGGAATGAGTGAACAAACGGCCTTAAACTTACTTAATGAACAGTCGCCTAAGGATAAAGTCCGTGGAATAGGCGTGTTTAATGTTGATCAACGGCTAAAGCTTCATTTTGGAAGTGAATATGGTCTTACAATAGAATCAAAACCGAAGAGTGGAACAACTTTTAAAATACGCTGGCCAAAAAGGAGGTTGAGCAGTGATCAAAGTCATGGTAGTTGATGATGAATATATCGTCCGTAAAGGGTTAATGGCAACGGTGAATTGGAAGAAATACAATATGGAAGTAGTTGCGGATGCCTCCAATGGTCAGAAAGGCTGGGAAGTGTTTCTAGAGCATTCCCCTGAGGTAGTCATTACAGACATTGTCATGCCAGAACAAAATGGCATAGAACTGGCCCGGAAAATAAAACAAGCAGCCCCTGACACAAAAATCCTGCTATTAAGCTGCCACCGGGATTTCGAATATGCCCAGGAAGGCATTAGGTTGGGTGCTTCAGGTTATATTTTAAAAACGGCCTTTCAAGATGATGAATTTGAAGAATACCTAAAGCAATTCTCTGATGAAATAGAAAAATCACAACGTAAAGAACAAGACTCTAGTCTAGCTGAAGCAGTAATAAATGAGGTTAATGAAAAATGGCCGGAACCGATTCAAAAAGCCGTTCAACTGATTACGAGAGACTTATCACAATCCCACTCTTCAGTTGATATTGCCTATGAGGTCGGCCTTAGTAGAAGCCACTTTAGCACCCTTTTTAGTAAGTCAGTTGGTGAAAGTTTCTATACATTTACAGAAAAATTAAAGCTCCATGCTGCTAGCGAATTGCTTGAAACCACTTCTCTCACCTTACAGGAAATAGGGGAGAAAGTCGGAGTACATGACGGTAAATATTTTAGTAAATGGTTTAAAAAATGTACCGGACAAACACCATCTGATTATCGTCAAACAAAAAGGAGAATCCACCCGGACGATTTTACCCCTATTCCATAAACTTCACAGAAAATTAAAACATTATCACGAACAATTTAAGATGAATTTCAGTATGAGACCGCTTTCATTAGAAGTACAATGAAGGCGGTTAATTTTTTTCTATAGAGGGGGAAATTCAGAATGAAGAAAATCAGTATCTTAGCAATGATTTTATTATTAGTTAGCGTCTTCGCCTTGGCAGCTTGTTCCAACAGCAGTTCAGGGGAAAATACTTCTGGAGGAACTGGAGAAGAGAAGGATGGAAAAGACAATATTACACTTCGCTTTGCTACCTGGGACTCTGGAGAGGCCTTGAAAATTCAACAGGATATTGCCAAAAAGTTCGAGGAAAGGAATCCAGGTGTTAAGGTTCAAGTGGAAGCTTACGGTGATGGTTTTGACCAGAAGTTGGCTGCCTCTTTTGGAGCGAAAAATCCACCGGATATGATGTATATGTGGAATTTCCCAGCATATTACGAGTCACTCGAGCCGCTTGATCAGTACATCGAAGGCGATACCGAAATGGATATGGATGATTTTTACCAAGGTTTATTTAATTATTCGAGCATGAATGGAAAAATTTATGGAATGCCTGCTGGATTTACAACACGAGTTGTGTATTATAACAAAGATTTATTTGATGCAGCAAACATCCCTTATCCAAAGGATGGCTGGTCATGGGATGATTTTAAAGAAATTTCCAAAAAACTATCTGATCCAAGCAAAAAGCAATATGGTGTTGGAATTGTACCAGAACCAGATACCTATGATCTACAAGGGCTGGTATGGAGCAATGGCGGGAGCTTCATAAGTAATGACGGGAAAGAAGTTAAGGGCTATATGAACAGCCCTGAAACAATTGAATCCATTCAAATTTTAAGTAATCTTCTTAAAGAGAAAAGCGCTGTTCTTGTTGGCGGGAAAAATCAGCAAAGCGGCGATGATATTTTCAAAGCTGGAAAAATCGCCATGTGGGAAAGCGGGATTTGGCCATTAGAAGGCTTTAAAGAAGCTAAGATTAATTTCGGAACGGTCGAAGTTCCGTCATTTGGCGACAAGCCTGCAAAAGGGGTTATTGCTTCATCAGCTGTTTCGGTAGCGAAGGATTCTAAACATAAAGATCTTGCTTATGAATTTGTAAAGTTTTATTCCTCTACAGAAGCAATTAAAATGCGTACAGCCGATTTGCCAGTTCGAATCAGTGTTGTAAAAGAAATGAATATGGAGCAGGACTCATTGATCAGTCCGTTCTATAAAATGCTTGAACGATCTGACGATACACCAGCATTTCTTTTGAATAAGAATTGGAATGAAATCAACCGTAACCTGTCTGCAGCCGTAAATGCGGTGATGCTTGGGCAAGATGCTGATAAACTACTAAATAAAGCTGTTCACGATTCTGAGAAATACATGAAGAAGTAGACTAAATAAATGGGGTGTTCATGTTGAATTCTTTACCTGCTTCTCCCACACCCTATGTGGAAATAAATAAGAAAAAGAAAATAAAGTGGGACAAGATTGTCCCACTTCTATTTATCTCCCCATGGGTAATCGGGTTTCTTGCCTTCACGCTAGGACCTTTATTATATTCACTATTTATCAGTTTTTATGATTGGCCGGTTGTCGGTGAGGCGACATTTATCGGACTTGATAACTATAAGACCATGTTTATGGATGATCCCCTGTTTTGGAAATCACTAGGGGTAACGGTGAAATTCGCCGCATTGTTCGTCCCTTTAAATATCATTGTAGCCCTAGTTTTAGCTATTTTGTTGAATCAAAACGTAAAAGGCCACTCCTTTTTCCGAACCTTTTTCTACCTTCCATCCGTCATTTCCGGCGTAGCCCTTGCGATGATTTGGGCTTGGGTTTTCAACGGTGAATACGGTATTCTAAATTACTTTCTTTCCTTGGTTGATATCACAGGTCCTAACTGGCTCGATGAGACGGGCTGGGCACTTATCGCGATGGTGATAGCAAGCCTTTGGGGTCAGGGTACGATGATGTTAATCTTCCTGGCAGGTTTAAAAGGCATTTCGGGTGAACTTTATGAAGCTGCATCCATCGATGGAGCTAATAAAATAACTCAGTTTTTCAAAATAACCTTACCGCTCTTGACGCCAACCATTCTATTTAATGTCATTACAACGATTATTGCTGCCTTTCAACAATTGACGTTAGCCCTGTTATTAACTGGCGGAGGGCCGCTCAATTCAACTTATTTTTACGCAATGTATGTTTATGAAAATGCCTTTAAATATTTTAAAATGGGCTATTCTTCTGCAAATGCGTGGTTTATGTTTTTGATTGTTTTAGGTTTAACAATGCTTGTGTTTAAATCCTCGTCTGCCTGGGTGTACTACGAAGGAGAAGTGAAGAAGAAATAAAACTGCAGCCAATCTATTGATACTGGGGGTTTACAATGAAAATGAAAAGCAGGGTTGAAAAAACCTTTATATACGGTCTCTTAATCTTTTTCTCGCTATTATTTTTGGCACCATTATTTTGGATGGTGACGACATCGTTAAAATCACCAGAAGAGCTCTATCTGTTCCCGCCAAAGTGGATTCCTTCCAGTCTTCACTTTGAGAATTTTAAGGAAGCATGGATTTCTCAGCCATTTACGCAATTCCTGATGAATTCACTAACGGTAACAATCTTGGCAACTCTTGGCCAAATTGTTTCATCATCGCTGGTGGCCTATGGATTTGCAAGATTTACTTTTAAGGGAAGAGATTTCTTATTTATGGTGCTACTTGCCACAATGATGATTCCATGGGAAGTAACGATGATTCCTTTATATATGGAATTTAACTTCCTTGGCTGGATTAACACGTTGAAACCGTTGATTGTTCCTGCCTGGTTTGGTGCCCCATTTTATATCTTCTTGATGCGCCAGTTTATCATGGGCATACCAAAAGAACTGGATGAAGCAGCAAGAATAGATGGTGCCAACTCTTTTCAAATTTTTTATAAAATTTACCTTCCGCTCATGAAACCGGTATTAATTTTAGTTGGGGTGTTCAGCATGTTGAATTGCTGGAACGATTACCTAGGACCGCTTGTGTTTTTGAATGATCAGAGCAAATATACACTAACGCTTGGACTTGCGCAGTTCAAAGGAATGTTTGGCGTTGATATGGAAGGAATCATGGCAATAACCTTCCTAATCAGCATACCACCGCTTGTTCTCTTCTTCGCGGCACAGCGCTATATAGTGGAGGATGTTTCTAAGTCAGGGGTAAAGGGATAACAAGTATTTATTTGTTTCTCAAAACAGGAACTAATCAGAAGGGATAAGCACCTTCTGATTAGTTTATTGAAGGGGAGATTCCTCAGAAATTTTTTTGAAAATGAAAGGTTGAAACACTCTATGATACAGTCATTAAGATTTCTTACTATGCCGTCGGGTGTGAAACGTTTCTTGGCCACTGAATCACTGTACGGGCTGAGCATTGGAATGTTTACCTTGATCTTGAATCTTCATTTAATTGAAATGGGTATTACAGAAAAGCAAATTGGACTCATCACATCGATGGGGATCTTAGTAATGGGAATCTTTGCAATTCCTGTGAGCATCCTGGCTAAAAAAGCAGGTCGGAAAAAGCTGCTCGTTACAGGGATAACAAGTATTGCCATTGGATGCATTATTTTTGCTTTTGCAGAAGGCTTTGCATTCTTTTTCTTGGCTCAATTTGTGGTTTCCATTGGCCTAACACTTGTGGAAACGACGGAAATACAGTTGTTGTTCCATTATAGCCGTTCAAAAAGGGAAGAAACCCAAGCCTATAGCTTTTTATTCGCAGTCTTTACTGCGTTTACGGGAGCGGGAACACTAATTGGCGGTTTTTTGCCTAATTGGATTGAACTTTCAGAGAAGGGCTACCAAAATACATTAATTACTACCTCAATATTGTTTCTATTATTAGCCTGTGTAAGAGGAGGCCTGCTTCCTGCAGAGCAGCGAAGGAAAAAAGTTACACGGGAGGATTTAAACCAGCGAAGGGAAACAGGTTCTGAACCGAATGCTTTCCTTCAAAGGCAAGGTAAGCATTCGAGTGATTTTCAGCAAAAATTGCTGTTATTTGCTGTCTTCGCACTGATTACTGGCGGTGCAGTATCTTGCCTCCAGCCTTACTTGAATTTATTTATTAAGTTCCGTTTCGATTTCTCGAATGAGGCTGTGTCGATGCTACTGGCTCTAAATGGTCTGGCATTGTTTATAGGTTCTATTTTCTCACCTTCATTGATTGACCGCTTCGGGGTGAAAAAGACATTTCTTTATATTTACATGGTGAATATCCTTCTTTGTTTTATTTTATTTTTAAACATCCATCCTTATTTCTTTTCGACACTTTTATTAGTAAGGGGTGGGGTTTTTACCATGCTGACCAATCTGGTTGACAGTCTATCGATGTCATCATTTAAAGATGAGGAACGTGATTTGTATGCGGGAATGAGAGCCGTATTCCGTAGTATTGGATCCGCTTTAGCCGCATTTCTAGTCGGAACCATCTTAGCTGGAAAGAACTATACACTTCCATTTATTTTGGCAGGACTGCTTCTCTTGCTCGGATATGCGTACTTTACTTATATTATCAGACCGAAATTCTTTGAAGCAGATCAAGAATTTCAGAAGAACACCCAGGAAGGGATAACAAATGAATGTTGAAAGAGAGTGAAGCTTATGTTTGATATAAAAAAAATTCCCTTCAGCCGTTATGGTTCATTTATTACAATTTCGCGAAATCACCAAGAGGAGGGTGACAGCCCCCTCTACCTCCGTAATATCCGAAATGGGGACAATGAGTTTGGCGAGGTATTCCGTATTGATCTTATTCATGAGGGGAACCTCGTGCCATATAAGGCAGTACTAAGTCCGAGCATGCTCCGGCTCGAAAATGCGGAAGGTTATGCAGAATTTTGTATAACAGAAGCCCGAGTTTTACAGATAAGAAGTCATAGCGTGGGGGTCAGACTGACAGGAATTACCGGAGCTTATGATTATGCGGTTCCTGTGGAAGATGATCGTTGGGAAGTTAATCACTCCCGTCAGGAAATGCGGTATATGCTTACTTCGATAAAAGGACGCCTCGTCGTGGATGCACCTTTTATTGAACAGCGTTGTGAAAAAATTATTGTCGACTTTCTTCCAGAGTCGGACATGGGGGAAATGGAAGGTGTGATTGAGGAGTTTATGACGGTTTACACAGCCCGTTCCTACTCGGCTTTTACAGAAGGGCACGATAACGTTTTAAAGGAATATGAATCATGGGTCGATAATACCCTTGAGATACCTGAAAAGTATGTCCGAGGGAAAGAAATGGCGGCCTATGTTACCTGGTCATGCGTGGTGGCGCCTGAAGGAATGCTGACTAGGCCTGCGATGTACATGTCGAAGAACTGGATGACAAATATTTGGAGCTGGGATCACTGCTTTAATGCCCTGGCGTTAGCAAAAAATAACCCCGACCTCGCCTGGGACCAGCTTATGATCTTTTTTGATTTGCAGGATAAATCCGGAATGCTTCCAGACTTTGTCAATAACAGGTCTGCGTTGTGGAATTTCACAAAACCGCCTATCCATGGCTGGACACTAAGGCGCATGTCGGAACAAAACGATTTTGTTTCAGCGGAGAAACTGCTAGAAGTTTATCAGCCGCTTGTTAAATGGACGGAGTGGTGGCTGACTTTCCAGGACAGTGACAAAGACGGGATTCCGCAATACAATCACGGAAATGACAGTGGTTGGGATAATAGTACAATTTTCCACAAAGGGACTCCGGTTGAAAGTCCCGACCTTTCATCCTTTCTAGTGCTGCAAATGGAAGTTTTGTCGGAAATAGCCTGTAAGCTTGGAAAAAATGAGGAAGCTAGAAAATGGATGGATGAGTCGCAAGCATTGTTAAATAGAATGATTGAACATTTTTGGAACGGACAACGATTTGTAGCAAAACGGTCAGGCACACATGAAATCATCGAATCTGACAGTCTGGTTTTGTATGTTCCTCTGATTCTTGGAGATAGGCTTCCGCCGGAAATCTTAAAGAAATTGGTAGAAGATATAAAGACCAAGGGGTTTTTAACAGAATATGGATTGGCAACCGAGCTGCCAAACAGTCCATTTTACAGGGAAGATGGTTATTGGCGCGGCCCAATCTGGGCACCAACAACTATGCTTCTAGTAGATGGTTTGGTCTCATCCGGTGAAAAGAAATTAGCTCTCGAGGTGGCAGAGAAATTCTGTTCAATGGCAACCAAGTCAGGCATGGCGGAAAACTATGACGCTCTAACTGGATCTGGACTTCGTGATCCGGCATTTACATGGACCTCGAGCGTATTCCTTATCCTTGGACAACATCTAAGTAAAGAGGATTCAATTAAGGATTAAAGAGAAGGTAAGTCGACTACATCTCAAAGCACAGCGTTTTGTAATAAAAACATATTAACGATTGAG
The DNA here is from genome assembly GCF_002584635.1 of Bacillus sp. AFS031507. Classification (NCBI taxonomy): domain Bacteria; kingdom Bacillati; phylum Bacillota; class Bacilli; order Caryophanales; family Bacillaceae; genus Bacillus; species Bacillus sp. AFS031507. Next base: position 16,505 of record NZ_NUOW01000036.1, on the reverse strand, counting down.
AGGTTTAATGATGAAAAAACTAAAAAGATGGGAAGACATCCATACAGATGGCATAAACCGTTTAAGTGCACGTGCTCATTTTATCAGCTATCCTTCACTTAGTGCGGCTGAAACACATAATGTGGCCAATAGTCACTACTATCAAAACCTTAACGGAATATGGAAATTTGTATTCCTCGAAGCTCCCGAATATTGGCCGGATGGCTTTTATGATGACGATTTGGATACGAAAGTTTGGGACGAAATTGCTGTTCCTGGCAACTGGCAAATGCAAGGCTACGGGAAGATGCATTATTCTGATCTGTGGTACAATTTTCCGATTATTCCGCCCCGTGTCCCAACTGAAAACCCAACGGGCATTTATCGTCGAGAGTTTGAGTTCGATCGGAATTTGGATGAAGAACAATTAATCCTTCGTTTTAATGGTGTCGATTCTGCTTTCGAATTGTATGTAAATGGAGAATTTGCTGGTTATAGTAAGGGGGCTCGGATTCAATCAGAATTTGATATTACGAAACTATGCAGACAAGGTGCAAACACCATCACTGTCCGCGTCTTCCAATGGTCAGATGGGACTTATCTTGAAGACCAGGATATGTGGTGGCTGAGCGGGATCTTCCGTGATGTTGAACTATATACTCGGCCGGTTTCTGGCGTATATGACTTTACCGTAACGACAGAGTTTGATAGAGAATGGAAGAATGCGACCTTAACTGTTTTGGTTGAGCTGACGGAACAGCGCAACCAAATCATTACTTATGAATTAATTGATCCAGAAGGCAAGCCAGTTTTTATCGAGGAAAAAAAGGCAAACGAGCCTTTAAGCAGGTATATAGTGTCACCTTTAAAATGGAGTGCAGAGCAGCCCTATTTATACAACCTCTATATGACAGTAATGGAAGATGGAAAAATTATTGAGGTGGTACATCAGCATGTAGGATTCCGCTCGATAGTCATGGCAGAGGATACATTCCTCGTAAATGGTGTGGCCATTAAGTTCAAGGGCGTGAATCGTCATGACTACAACCCGAGGACAGGCCGAGTGGTGACGAGAGAGGAAATTGAGCGCGACATCAAGATAATGAAGCAAAACAATATCAACGCCATACGTACGGCTCATTATCCGAATGCCCCATACCTTTATGATCTTTGTGATCAATACGGGCTGTATGTGATTGATGAAACGGATTTAGAATGTCACGGGTTTGAATTGACAGGAAAGTATGATTGGATCAGTAATGATTCAGACTGGGAAACGGCATATGTTTCGAGGATTGAGCGGATGATTAAGCGTGATAAAAACCATCCTTGCATTATCATGTGGTCGCTAGGGAATGAGTCTGGATTTGGTGATAATTTCCGAGCTATGGCCAAGCGAGCAAAGGAAATGGATCCAACGCGCCTAGTTCATTATGAAGGAGATTTTGAAGCAGAGGTGACCGATGTATACAGCACGATGTATACATGGCTTGAACATAAGGAAAGAAGGACAATGGATCAGGTTATTGAAAAGTCTAAAAAACCACATATTCTTTGTGAATATGCCCATGCTATGGGGAACGGGCCTGGAAATCTCAAAGAATATCAAGACTTATTTTATAAGTATGATAAACTCCAAGGCGGATTCGTTTGGGAATGGTTTGACCACGGAATTGAAGCTGTAGCAGAGGATGGTACAGTTTACTATCAGTATGGCGGTGATTTTGGTGATGACCCGACGAATGGAAACTTCTGTATCGATGGGTTAATCATGCCGGATGGTTCACTTTCCCCAAGTCTATATGAGTATAAAAAAGTGATTGAACCAGTTCAAACAGAATGTATTGATATCGAGAAGGGCCTTTTCCGTCTGATGAATCGATATGATTTCTTATCATTAGCTCATTTGGATTTAACATGTTCGTTATTTGAGGATGATCGATTGGTTGATTCCTTTGATGTGGAGCTTCCAAAACTAGCTGGGCGTGAAACAGCAGAGATTCATTTGCCAGTTGGACAGGACATAGAAAAAGTTAGTGGAGCCCATTACTATTTTGTATTTTCATATAAATTAAATCAGGATACACCTTGGGCACCGAAAGGACATGAATTAGCGAACGCTTCCTTTGTGCTCCCAGGAAAGTCAAAATCACCAAAAGCTCACGGTGATGGCGAGCTTCTCATTAAAAAAGAGGGAGCGCTACTAAACGTTAGTGGCACTGATTTTACCATCACGTTCGATTGCGTCAAAGGAACACTAAAACAAGTTACCCGAAATGGGAAAATCCAGATTGAAAAGGGTCCGAAGTTCAACTTCTGGCGTGCACCGATTGACAATGATATGTACTTGCTAAATGATTATCGAACAAAATACTTTATGCATCTCGGACATGAAATTGTCGAGGATATCCGCTATGAGTTGAAAAACGGAGTATTCGAATGGGATACAGATGCACTGTACGGTTCAACAAACAGTTCTTGGTACTATCAATTAAACTATCAATATAGAATCTATCCGGATGGTGATATTCTTTGCAGCATAAATGGAATTGCATCCGGTATGAAAGAAAATGCACCGGTCATGATTCCGCGTCTCGGTGTGAATATGCGCTTGAATAAGGAGTTTACCAATAGTCAGTGGCGCGGCCGAGGACCTGGTGAAAGTTATGTGGATTCGAAGCAAGCAAATCACTTAGGTGTTTACCGTCAAACAGTTGATGAGTTGTTCACAAACTACGTGAAACCGCAAGAAAACGGCAACCGTTCTGATTGTGACTGGGTAAGCATAACAGATCGTCAGTCTAATGGCCTCATTTTCATCGCTGATGACCAATTTGACTTCAGTGCTTCACACTATGAAGTTAGTGACCTAGAACTTGCCAAGCATACGGTCGATTTAAAGCCGCGTGACTACGTAGTCTTGAATATAGACTACAAACAAAATGGTCTCGGCAGCAACTCCTGCGGCCAAGACCAGCTCGAAAAATATCGCTGTAAATTCGAAGACTTTACCCTTTCATTTCGGATTTCTTCCTTCAATACTAAAAATACCACAGCTGTAGTGCTTGGAAGAGAACAGAGCTAAAGGTGTCAGGCACCACCCGTGGACATTTGTCCACGAACGGTGCCTGACACTCTTTTATTTAAAAAGGAGGCACCCTCTCAAAGGGTGCCCCGTCTCATCATGAGAATTCCTTATTAACTAAAGCTTCTGACCAAAGGTTTTTATCGAACTCTGTTTCTTCTCCATAAGAGAGTGTAATCACGGCTGTCTTTGGATAATCCTTTAATAATTCCTTTAACTCGTTGTCTTTATCAATCATAAAATCAACAACAGGGAAGGCCTTTAATAATTGGGTTAATGATTTAGGAGAGGCAGCTGTTTCATGTGTCGGAAAGGTATGACTGGGAATCACATATTTAACGTTTAATAAATTTTTTACAGCATAGGCGGCTTCTTTTGGTCCCATTGTAAAATGGCCGCTTGAAGAAAGGATTGCAATTTCCGGCTCATATACATCTTGAATCAACTTTATATCTGACATTAATGCCGTATCACCAGAGTGGTAAAGGGTATAATCATCTTTAAAGTCAAAAATATAACCTGCTGACTCACCGGCATATACTGGTTGGCCTTGGGTTTCACCGTAAGAAGATGTATGTTTTGCCTGGACCATGGTTACATTTACATCCTCAAAGGAAACAGAACCTCCTAAATTAATGGGAAGGACATTTTTAATTCCTTGCTGCAAAAGGATGAGTGCCAGCTCGTATTGTGCCACAATCATAATATCAGGTTTATGGTCAACCAACTTCGTAAGACCGCTTGTATGATCAAAATGGCCATGGGTTAAAAATACACAATCAATAGATTGGTAGAAATCAGCAGTATTTAATTGCGGAGGAAAGCCAGGATTTAAATCAAAGAACGGATCAATAAGATACTTTTTCCCAACCTTACTTTTTAGAACGTACATGGCATGGCCAAGCCGTAATATTTTCAGAGCAAGCACCCCCATAACCTTTAGAATGAGACCTCATATACCATATTATTTTTTCGAATGAATAATAAGAACCATAATCGGATTATTCATACGTCGATAAAATTTAAGTATAATGTTTTGTGAACCAAAAAACATGATTTGAATAGCATTTATTGGTGATACGCAAAAGAAAGCGCTGCCAAAAACGATATTAATCAAAAAAATCAGAAATATTTAAATAAATCGAATAATATACTAGACGAATCGAAAAAATTGTTTTAAAATAATATTTATCAATTAGTTAAGACAGTAAACAAAAGTATTTTGAATCATAAAAGGCTATCAATCTACGCTTTGTTATGTCAGAAAAATCAGAAAAAAAGAAAGAGGTCATTATAATGAAGAAAAAATGGGCAAAAATGTTTATGGCTTCCACTTTATTAGCTGGAATACTTGCAGGTTGTTCAGGAGCACCAAAAAGTTCAGGCAGTGACAGTAAAACGATTAAAGTTGGAGTTAACTTAGAGTTATCCGGAGGGGTTGCTTCTTACGGGGAGTCACTTGAGAACGGTATCGATATTGCAGTTGATGAGATTAATAAAGCTGGTGGAGTAAAGGGTAAAAAGCTAGAGATTATTAAAGTGGATAACAAATCCGAAGCAGCAGAAGCTACAAACGGTGCCATTAAATTAACAAGTCAAGACAAAGTAACAGCCATTATTGGTGCAGCTACAAGTGGTGATACGGTGGCACAGGCTCAAATCGCGAATGATACAAAAACAATTCTTTTAACACCATCGGGTACAAGTCCAAACGTAACTGTGGGTGATAATGGAAAATTGAACGAATTCGTCTTCCGTACTTCCTTTATTGATCCATTCCAAGGGATCGTTGCAGCGAATTTCGCTACGAAGGAATTAAATTTAAAAAATGCAGCTATTTTTGCAGATAGCGCTAGTGATTATGCGAAAGGTTTAGCAGCTTCATTCAAAGAGACATATGAAAAGGCTGGCGGTAAAGTGGTTGCCGAAGAGGCATATGTTGCGAAAGATACTGATTTCCGTGCAACCTTAACTCGAATTAAAGCCAAAAATCCAGAATTCATTTTTATTCCTGGATACTATGAAGAAGTTGGTTTAATCGTGAAACAAGCTCGTGAAATGGGTATCACTGTTCCATTAATGGGTGCAGACGGCTGGGATTCACCGAAGTTAGTGGAATTGGCTGGAGCGGACGCATTAAACAATACATTTATCACGAACCATTACACATCTGAAGATCCAGATAAAAATATTCAAAAATTCGTAACGACTTACAAAGAAAAGTTCAATGGTGAATCACCTAATGCATTTAATGCACTTGGCTATGACACTGTTTATCTATTAGCTGATGCGATTGAGCGTGCTGGCGGTACGGATACTACAAAAATTAAAGAAGCATTAGAGAAAACAAAAGATTTGTCTAGGATTACAGGTAAGATCACTATCGATAAAGACCACAATCCAATTAAATCAGCAACTGTTTTAGAATATAAAGACGGTAAGCAAGTGTTTAACACTAAAGTTAATCCATAAAATTGCGAAAAGTGAAATGGAAGGACGGGCCTTCCATTTCACTTTTTTTATTTTTCTTAATCATGCATACTTTTGCCCGTTTTGTTCTTCGATTACATTCGTATAATGCCAAGTCAGATTTTCAAAAATCCGATCCCATCTCTGTGTTAAGGCGTAATCTCTTCCGGCGTTTCCCATCTGTTCTCGCAATCCATCATCCGTTAAAATCTGAATAATGGCATCTCTAAATTCCTGAACATTACCTGGTTTACATAATTCACCTGTAATCCCTGCTTTAATTATATTCTTAACACCTCCAGACTTTGCACCAATGACAGGTGTTCCACTCGCAAGGGACTCTAGAACAACATTTCCAAAGGTCTCAGTTGGTGAGGGAAAAACTAATAGATCAGATGCTGAATAGACTTCGGCTAAGCTTTTTCCATATAGGTATCCTGTAAAGGTCATATTAGCTTCTGCTTGGGCTTGCAGTTCCTCGCGTAATGGGCCATCACCGACGATTAACCAATGTAATTTTTCATTTATTTCAGCTGGGATTGATTTTGCGACGGCAAATAGTGTTTTGATATCTTTCTCTGGTGCTAATCTGCCAACATAGGTAAGCAGGTATTTTCCTTGTGTGCTGTAATGTCTTTGAACAGCGTTTTTATCATAATAGGGGTGATAAAGCTGGCAATCCACACCTCTAGGCCATAGTTCTAAGTTTGAAAATCCATGGTGCTTAAGCTGTAGGAATGTTTCAGTTGAGGGGACAAAAAGTTTGCTGCATGTTCGATGGAACCAGAGCATGTATTTCCAGTGGATTTTTGAAAGAAAATGAAGGTCATAATAGTGTAAATAATGATCAAAATTGGTGTGATAGGAACCAACAAGGGGAATGTTTAATTTCTTAGAAAAATAAATACCACAAAGGCCGATATTAAAAGGGGTTGCAACATGAATTAAATCAGGAGAGAAATGTTGTAACTCTGACTTGATTTGAAGAAGGTTTGGAAAAGCTAAGCGGCATTCAGGGTATAAGAAAAAGGAACGGCTTTTAAAAAGATGAATATTCGTAGAACTATAGTCGTTAGAATTTGAATCGGGTGCGAAAATTTTATAATCAATATTCTGATCTTCAAAATAGGTAGTCAATCGTTTAAGCGTCCCAGCAACCCCGTTGATGTCTGGATAAAAGGTATCTGTGAAAATAGCAATTTTCATATAATCCCTCCTAATTGAACTCTCAAACCCACAATAAATAAAAGCATAGGCTCCCGGATAGGGTCCCTAGAATTCCTCCCGCAATCACATCGGAAGGATAGTGAAGACCTAAGTAAATTCTAGATATGCCTACACATAGCCCTAAAGGGATTAGGACATAAGAAAGTAGAGGTATGAATAAGACATATGGCGTCACAAGAGAAAATATTGCCGTCGTATGCCCTGAAGGAAAAGAATGATCTTGTAATGGGTTAGCAGGAAACTTTGTTTTTTCAATCATTAAATAGGGTCTTTTACGAGGAAATAGCAACTTTACAAAATGCACGGGTATATGACTGGCTGATAAAGCAAGTGCGCTAGCAACGGCAATCAATCTGATTTCCCTTGGCGAGAGGATTAAGAGAAAAAGTGTGGCCGCAATAGTTATTCTAGCTCCACCAAGGTGTGTAACCGTGCGGAAAAAAAGATTTAATAGCTTTTTATCAAAATGGCTGTTTACCTTTTGCAGGACCCTGCATTCAAAACCATAAAATACATGTAGCATTTTTATCATTGTCTATTCCCCTTTGCATTCGATGCTTATATAATTATTTCAGCACTTCGGATGTCCGTTATTATTATTGGGATTTTCAATGGTTGATAAATTTTTTCGATTATTGTTGCTGCTTCAGGATGATTGGTTCCTATTACGATTAGGTCACCGTGGAAAAAATCTTGGATTGCAGAACCTTCCCGAAGAAACCCGGAATTGGTGACAACGTTTGCGAGTAGGTTAGGGGGCTTGCTTCTATTAATAATTTGTTGGATAAGATCGTTTGTGCCGACTGGGACTTTGCTTATTGTACAAATGGTTACATCATTTTCGATATAGTGAGCAATCGTGTGTGAAACTACATGGATGTATTTTAGATCCCGTGACCCATCATGTTTTTTTGGTGCTCCGACCGCGATAAAAATGACTTCAGCCTCTGAATAGGCTTGATGATGGCTCACTGTAAACTTCAGTTGACCGTTATGGAGATTTTTTTCTAAAAGAGACTCAAGACCAGGCTCAAAAATTGGAGAACGACCATTTTGGAGCATGTCAATTTTCTCTTTCTTAATGTCTATACATGTCACCATATGCCCTAATTCTGCTAAGCAAGCACTTGTGACCAGCCCTGCATATCCTGCTCCAGCAACGGTAATCTTCATCCAATCCCTCCAATTGATATTATTTACTTTATTGTATAAGGGAATAGAGAATTTTTTCTTAAGCTGGTGTTAAAAGAATGTAAAGAAATTGTAAGATTCAGCATCTTCATCATGAATAGAGTGCCTGACACCTGAGAATATTAAAAATCCCTTCATTAGATAAATTCAGAATAGTGTGCTATAATTTGGTTGGTAGTAGGTACTAATATCAGATATTAAAATAACTGTTTTTCCAGATTTTATAAGTGATTTATAAGTGGTGCTATTTTTCGAATTTGGAATGAGCGCTTGTCAGGAAACCTAAACAAACTTTTACAACAACGGGGGATTATGATGTTAACAAATGATTTGGACTTTAGGTTAGAGCCTAAACTTATTGATTTATATGAAGAACATAAAAAACGGTCTGAAAAAATAGATTGGGGTTACCATGATTTCTTACCATGGGATAAGGCAATGGATTTTCGACGTGTTCCCTGGGATGAAAGCCAGATCACACTGCCTCCATCCATTATTACTGCGGTTGAAACGGCTCTTTTAACCGAAGTAAACCTGCCATGGTTTACCTCTCATCTCGATCAAACGTTTAAAGGTTCTTTAACGGTTATTAAAGATTTTGTCCATACTTGGACTGCGGAAGAAGATCAGCATTCAAACCTGATTGAAACGTATTTATTAATTACACGCAATGTAGATCCGAAGCGCCTCCACCAATTACACAAACAAACGGTTGAGAATGGCTGGAATCCTGATTACCATACGCCTTTTGAAACCATGGTTTATACCTCTTTACAAGAACTCGCAACCATGGTTTTTTATAATAATGTTGCCAAAGTAGCTGGTTCGCACGATAAGGATTTAGCTAGCCTGCTTCGCCGACTTGCAAAGGATGAAACGTTGCATTATGCCTTTTATCGAGATGTGATTAAATTTCATCTCCAATTGGAACCCAATTACTGTTATCATTTAGGACATGTCATTAAGAATTTTCAAATGCCTGGTACAGTAATGCCTGATTTTGAAGATCGCATGGCCATTATTGCAAAAGAGGCAAACTACGGCCCATTGGAATATTTTGATCAAGTTCTAGATGTGATTGTTGATTATTGGGAATTGGAAAAATTAAGACCGATTGCACCAGAAGCAGAAAAAGCTAGACTGGACATTCTAAATTATCACGCCCGGTTGAAAAGAGTAAGAGATCGTTTTTATAAAAATAAATAAGGTACTTCCAAATAAAAAGGGAAATATTGCCGGTTTAATCGAAACTTAAACTCTTGACAATAAAAATAGGATTTATTATTCTTGAGCAATAGTAACTTAATAAAAATTTCGTATAACTCCAATGATATGGTTTGGAGGTCTCTACCAGGAACCAATAATTCCTGATTACGAAGAAGATACATGGATGTGTATTTTCTTCGTAATCAGGAATTTTTTTTTTCACTTTTTTACCAAACAAAAATTAGGAGGGAAAGATCCAACATGAATTTCGCAACCTTACCCAAAATTGAACTTCACTGCCATTTAGATGGGAGTCTAAGACCTGAAACAATCATTGATATCGCAAAGAGAGAGAGTATCAGTTTACCCTCTATGAAAATAGACGAGATTAAAAGAGAGCTGATTGCTCCATTAGATTGCAAATCCCTGGATGAATATTTAGAGAAATTTTCTATTCCTAATTTAGTTATGCAGTCAGAGGAAAATCTAAGAAGAATTACCTTTGAACTTTTTGAGGATGCAGCCCGGGAAAATGTAAAATACATGGAAGTAAGATTTGCGCCACTCCTTCATACAGCAGGGGGATTAGACGTTGAAGAAATCATTCAAAGCGTCTTATCTGGAATGAAGGATGCCGAAAAGCAATATGAGATAAAGGGAAATTTGATTCTTTCTTGTATGAGAACGATGCCTGCTGACCGTGCTTTTGAGGTCGTTGAGAAGGGGAAGAAATTCCTTGGAGTAGGTGTAGTGGCCATCGATTTATGCGCATCGGAAGAGGAAGGATTTTGTGGAAGATTCGTAGAACCGATCGCCTTAGCTAGAGAATATGGTTATAGAGTAACGATCCATGCGGGTGAAACAGGCATAGGGAAGAATGTATTAGAGGCAGTTGAACTTTTGGGTGCAGAGAGAATTGGACACGGCGTATTCATAAAGGATTGTGCTGAAGCATACAACATTGTGAAGGAAAAACATGTCGTCCTTGAAATGTGCCCAACCAGTAATGTACAAACAAAAGCAGTGGACCAGTTTAGTGAACATCCAATCTACCAGTTTCATAAGGATGGAATCAAGGTAACAGTTAATACGGACAACCGAACCGTTTCAGATACTACAATGGCGAATGAATGTAACATCGTATTTAAAGAATTCAATATTAATGAAAATGACTATAAGCAAATTTACCTTAATAGTGTCGAAGCAAGCTTTGCCGATTCCGAAACAAAGGAAATGCTAAAAAAATTTATGCCCTGATAAAAAAGTAGAATGAAAGGTGTCAGGCACCATGTGAAAAATTCACATGGTGCCTGACACCTTTTCTATTTTTTTGAGAAATTTTAAATAACAGGACAGGCTTTCACCAAGTTTTCACTATTCTCTATTAGACTTCAGGTATCAAGTAGAAAGGAGGAAAGAGAGATGAATACGAAAGTGAAAAAAGGTATTTTCTGGGGCGTGGCAATCGCCGCCATGATCTTGGTGGTCAATGTACTCCACTATTTATTTGGAGGTCATAGTCGTAGTAGTTATGCAGCCGGACAGCATGGACATAGCCATGGCCCAGGAAGCGCTGTGGGGCAACAAGGTGGTTTTGGTTCTCACCAGGTTATGAACGGACCGCACCACGGCGGAGGATTTCCTTGGCTCGGCCTTCTCATAGGACTAGCTGTTGTGGTTCTCTTAGTGAGATGGTTTAGAAAGAAGGCAAAGGCCTCATCGATGAAACAATTTATTAACACACCAGTGGGTTCACATATACCGGTAATAAATCAAAATGCAAGTATTTTAGATACATGGGAAAAAAATTTAACCAATAAAAAGGAGAATGTGTAAAATGGGTATTTTTAAAAGAGTGAAGACGATAACGATGGCAGAAATCAATGGGTTACTAGATGGAATCGAGGATCCAATTGCGATGTTAAATGAATATTCACGAGAAATGGAGCAAGAAATTATAAAAGGCCAGAAAGCCTTGTCTCGTCAAATTTTTGTGGAGAATAAACAAGCTGCTCTCATTTTGGAAACCGAAGGATTGGTAGCAAAGCGTACGCGTCAAGCGAAACTAGCGATTGAACAGGGTGAGGATGGAATCGCGAAGTTAGCGGTGCAAGAGAAACTAGTCCATGAAAAGCAGCTAGACCTTTACAAGCAACAATATGAAGCAGTTAAAGCCCAAACGCAAATTCTTATCGAAAAATTAAATGAGTTGAAAGAGACCTATAACCAAATGCAGCATAAGAAAATCCTCCTAGCATCCCGTGCGAATGTGGCGCAGTCGATGAAGCAGATTCAAAATGCAACAGTGTCCTTCCAAACTGACAACATTACAAGTGGTGTGGCCCGTGCGGAAGAACGGATTTTAATGATGGAAGCAGAGGTACAAGCTGGTCAGCAGTTTTCCGCACCGTTAGCCCAGTATGATGCGGCGTACAGCAACTTTGTAAACGAGGAAGAATTGGAAAAGGAACTTGAAAAGCTAAAAAATGAAAAAGTAATGCAATTAGAAGAAATCGTAAAATAGGACGAGAAAGGAGCACCCATTTATTTATGGTGCTTCTTTTTTTATATCATTATCTTTTCTTAAGCAAACTTTAAGATTGCGATGCTAGATTTGTGTTGCTAGAGATGAATAGATTCATCTAAAAATCTATCTCAAAAGGGGTTCATACCATGAATATATTATTAGCAGAAGATGATATACGTCTCGGAGAGCTGATCGTTTATATGCTCAAAAAAAAGGGCGGATACCAGGTTGAGTGGGTAGTAGACGGGGAAGATGCCTACTATTACGCCACCTCTGCTCACTACGAAGTAGTAATCATGGACTGGATGATGCCAAATGGGACGGGTGTAGAAATTTGCAGCCGATTGCGGAAACAGGGTTATTCGGGTGCGATTCTGATGTTAACCGCCAAAGATACCGTTGGTGACCGAATCGAGGGATTAGATTCTGGTGCCGATGATTACCTTGTCAAACCTTTCGAAATTGACGAACTTTTAGCTCGGCTGCGTGCACTTTCCCGACGGAATTATGCACCAATTTTGGAGGACGAGATCCAAATTCATGGATTGGTTCTGAATAGGAAAAGCCATATTGTACGTTTGGATCGAGAGGAAATTCAACTGAGCCCTCGTGAATTTCAGTTATTAGATTTAATGGTGAAAAATAAGGGACAGGTCCTTCCGCGTGAAGTAATTCTTGAGCGAATCTGGGGCTTTGATTCAGAGGTAGCCCCTAAAACCATAGATGCGACAGTCAAATTAATCCGAAAGAAACTCCAATCTTTCGGAAAACAAAATTTGCTTCAAAGCATCAGAGGGGTAGGGTATAAGTTTGGTAACTAAATTCAGCTCATTCATACAGACATTCACGAACCTAGGTGAAAAAGATATTTTTAAGAGCACACAAGGCCGATTAACACGCATGTATAGTGGACTGCTCATGCTCTTTCTTGTCTTTTTTATTGCGATCGTTTATATCGTCCTACACGTTGTTATCCTAAACAATCAGGAACGAGAACTTCAATCATTAGTGAATCAGGAAGCAAACTTCATTGAGAGTTATTTATTAAAAGATGAACAGAATGATCTCCAAGGAATGGATGACCAAGAGTTGGTGTTTGCTGGAGTCAATCAGTTCTTTTATTATGTGGTTAATTCTAAGGGAGAAATCATCATGGGGAATGAATCGGATCCCCGCTTGCGCTCTGATTTACTGCAGCTAATAAATGGAAGATTTCAAAGCAAAAGAGAAATTCGAAAGGAAACGCTGCATGATGAAGGAAATTCAAACGGAAGGGGAATGAAGGGGGGCTTTCATCCGCGTGAGGCACCTAAAGATATTCGGCTAATAATTACAAGTCGAGCCATTTACGACAAAGGTCAATTTATTGGGCAGTTGTATGTGGGAAAAGACATTACATTTACTTATCAGCTATTCCGCTCTCTATTGCTGATTCTGATAGCAATAGGCATCTTGTTTTTGGGTATTGCCATCTATATGAGTGTGGTAATGTCAAAAAGAGCGATGATTCCGATTAGCGGCGCATTTACAAGGCAGCGCGAATTCGTGGCAGATGCCTCACATGAATTACGAACACCATTAAGTGTCTTGCTCTCATCGATCGATGCGGTGGAAATGACAATCGAACCTCAACAGAGAGACATGGTAGAGAAAATACTTTCGAATATGAGGCAAGAAGTGAGGCGGATGACACATTTGGTGAGCGATCTATTAACCTTAGCCCGTTCCGACTCAAATACAATCCAACTTAGTCTAGAGACCTTTGACTTCCGTCCTCAGGCAGAAACTGCAATTGAGTCCGTTCGTCCGCTGGCAGTTTCCAAGCAAATCAAGCTCCACTTGAATACACTTGGTTCGCTGATTACAGTCGGCGATCCGCAAAGACTATCACAGCTATTATATATACTTTTAGACAATGCGATAAAATACACCCCGCAGGGCGGTGAAGTTAAGCTCTCATTATCAATAGTAGGACAACAGCTTTGTATCTCTGTTCAGGACACAGGAATCGGAATTAGGCCAGAGGATTATCAGCGTATTTTCGAACGTTTTTACAGGTCCGATAAATCTCGTTCCCGGCAAATGGGAGGGCATGGTTTGGGGCTTTCCATCGCCAAGTGGATCGTTGACACACATAAAGGAACCATTAAAGTTTCGAGTGAACTTGGCAAAGGAAGTACATTTATGATTCATATCCCACTAGTATATAAAGAATAGATTTATGGGGGACAGTGCTTGACACTGTCCCTCATAAGATATTTGAATGACTTCTAACTTTCTAAAAAACTACCAATTTCAACGGCTGCTATCCTTTGTTTTCATACTCATCGGCTGCCTCTTTTTCTAAAAGACCCACCTGGATAAGACCATTGAGAATCCCGTGATTAGAAGAATTCGTCGTGATTAAATCGGCTGCAGCCTTTGCTTCAGGAACCCCATTACCCATAGCAATCCCCGTTCCAATCATTGTTAACATCTCCAAGTCATTCAAACCATCTCCAAACGCAAAACAATTCTCATTATTGGTATCTAAGTACTCTTGCAGTTTGTGAATACCGACCGCTTTTGAGGCGCCTTTTGGAAGGAAATCATAAGCATGATCATGCCATTTGACGAAGTGGAAATCAGGGAAACGGTCGATATATAGATCCTCGTTCCCGCTATTACAGTAAAGATGTCCTTGATATATAGGCCTATTTTTATAAAATCCTTCATCAACTTTAGGATAGGACATCATCAATGAATCAAAACTAGATTCAATAAGTGGATGGTTTCCTTCGCTGACCCTATAATCATCGTGGCCGCAGTAAGCAAGGGCATGCCCTTTACTTGCTGTCATAGTGGTAATGGATTGAAGCAGCTCATCATTGATTGGATTCGCGTATATTTCTTGCCCTTCAAACACGACATACTGTCCATTCATGGAAATAAAAGAATCGATATTTAATTCTTTTTGAATCCAATAAAACATCTTCGGTACACGACCAGTGGCGATAACTGTGTGAACTCCTTTTTCCTGAAGTAAACGAACGGCCTTCTTTGTAGAATCCGGAATCACTTTATCCTCGTCAAGCAGCGTACCATCAATATCAAAAAAAACAATAGGCTTTGTCATTTTCTACCCCTCCGTTAAAACACAACACGGTCGTTACGCTCAGAGGATTCCGATCACGCCGACATCGTGTTGTGAGTTCCTGCAAAAACAGAATATTTTATGAAACGCGTTTCAGGTCAAGTGGTTTGTAAAAAAAATCTGTTTTAGCAGTTCCTTTAATGTAAGAATTCGAAGGGAGAGGTCAATTGATACTTGAGATTAAACCGTTTTTCTCTCAATTAATTTCACGGGGATTTCATTTTGTGCAATCTCTTCATTTTTGATGATTCCTTGTAAAAATAATTTCCTGCCGATATCCTCAAGGGGGATTTCAATTGTGGTGATATTCATCATTTTTGCAATGGGCTGATTATTGAAACCAATTAGTGCAAGGTCGTCTGGTATCCTAACATCTAAATTTTGCGCACAGGTTACAATCCCTGCTGCGACTTCATCGCTCGTCACTAGCAATGCTGTAGGAGGATTAGACATTTGTTTAATCCGATTTATTACCTTTTCTCCATCCTCAAAGTGAAGACAATCCTCAAAAATATAGGCAGGGTCAAAAGGCAAATGATAGTTCTTGATAAAATGCATATACGCTAATTCCCTGTTTCTACTATTTGTTCCTGATTTCCGTCCGATGCAATAACCGATTTTATGATGACCTTTTTGATACAAGTAATCTAAGGCGAAAATGAAACTTTTATAGTGATCCACGAATATGGAGGATACATTTTTTCCTCTGGTATCTTCGCATAAAACAATGGGTCCAAAAGGCAAATACGCTTCGATTGTCGACCAAGTACATATTCTCGAACAAATAATTAAAGCATCAATCTGCTTTTGTTTGAGCATTTGAAGGGCTTCTAATTCCCTGGTCTCCACGTAATTGGTCTGAAATAAAACCAACTTGTAGTTGTTTTGTAACGCTTCATTCGCTATCCCTTTAATTAATAGTGCAAAATAAGGGTGATCGATAAAAGGAACAACCACACCAACAAGAAAGGTTTTCCCCATACTTAAATGGACGGCATTAATATTTTGTTGGTAGTTACTCTGTTTAATCGCTTCTAAAACTGCACCCCGTTTTTCTTCACTTACATAAGGATGATTATTTAACACTCGAGAAACAGTTGTTACAGATACGCCTGCCATCTTCGCCACATCTTTAATGTTTGTCATACAAGTACCTTCCTTAGCGGTGCCTGACACCATTGCAATCCCGCGTTTTTCAGTTAATCTTTGCATAATTGTATAATATAACCAGGATGTTTTGTAGTATCAGTGGACGACAACAAGTGCATTGATGGAATCACTATAATAACGAAAGGTACCTGACACCTGATTAGCCAAATGCTAATCGACTAAGTAACAGGGAGGTGGTATTTTCATGATCTAAATAATTAATTAGATTTTTAGTAGAATAGTAGTTGACTTTGGAAGGATACGATAGTAATATAGTAAATCTGATGAGGGCATTGCGAAAGAGGATATGATCTTCTTAAAAAATAATCCTTCACCAGTTGACAAAAATGATATAGATTGATATGATAAAAACCTCGCTGATTCAAATAAAATTATTTCAAAATAATATTTGACTTTATCGAAGCGAGATGATACAATGTTATTCTGTCACGAAATAGTTCTTTGAAAACTAAACAAAGCAGAAACGTCAACAAATTTTTTATTAGTGAATCTTTCGTCAGAAAGTGAAGCTAAGCCAA
>NZ_NUOW01000035.1:0-48222 GCF_002584635.1 Bacillus sp. AFS031507 | reverse complement strand
AAATAATTCAATATCAATAACGAATATAATATACCAACTAGTAAGTAAAGCGATTGAAGAAAGAAGGAATTACTAATATGAAAAGAATGTTTTGGGTTATTGACTTAACTCGGCAATGTCAATATAAAAAAATCACCATAAAGGAGGATACTTTAACGAATTTATCCCAGGTTTTTTGGACACATTATAAGTGCCAAAAAGCCTTTAAATATAATCAATAGTTTGATAGTAATAAAACTATTTAATTGAGAGGTGTGGAAATTTGAGTACGGTAACAAATAACTTAAAATGGTTAATTTATTCATTATGTTTTGTCGTTCTATTAGGAACAATGAATGCGGTCTTATTTAATGTAGCTCTTGAGGATATTGCAAAAGATTTATCAATTAGTCATTCAAAAGTAAGTTGGATTACAGTAGGTTATGCCTTAGTTACTGCTATTGGCTCTATGATTTATGGAAAACTAGCTGATCGTTTTCGTGTAAAAAAACTATTTATCATTTCAATCATATTGTTTATATTAGGTTCCATCATAGGTTTTAGCAATCAATCATTTGTTGTTGTTATCTTTGCAAGGCTTCTACAAGCTAGTGGAGGATCTGCTTTTGTTGCGCTCGCCATGGTTACTGTAGCAAGACTATTTACTCCTGATGAAAAACCTCGAGCATTAGCAATGATTAGTTCTTCTATCGCTTTAGCTGTTGGTATGGGGTCACTAGTTGGTGGAGCAATTAATGATACATTTGGTTGGCCGTATCTATTCTTAATTATGGTCATTTCCATTGTAGGTATTGCATTACTGATGAAATTTATGCCAAAAGAAGAAACTCATTATTCAAATGACGTATTTCACTTTGATTTTCTTGGTGCTTTGTTGTTATTTGGATTGATCGCTACCTTTTTACTAGGGGTAAACATAAATAGCTGGCTTTTTGTATTCTCATTCGTTTTATTTTTCTTATTCAGGACACGAATGACCAAAGCAAAATATCCATTTATTGATATTGAATTATTTAAAAACAAAGTTTACCTTCGCTTAATAACTGTTGGATTTATTAATAATACTGCCGGATTGGCAATTATCTTACTTGGCACCCGGTGCGGGGAGTGAGGAAAATTCGCCGGCAGCAAAAACATTTCCCCCTCTTTTACCGTTACGACCTCACGCTTTCCTTCTGCATTAATCACTTCCACGTAACAATAACCTTTGATCTGATAGAACACTTCTTCAGACGGATCCACATGAAAATCGCGCCGTTTATTCGGACCTCCGATCACTTGTACCATCAATTCGGCATCTTTCCAGATCACTTTATTATTCACCGGTGGTTTAAGTAGGTCTTTATTTTCCTCAATAAAATTCCACTGCGCTCATAGGTTTAGACACTCCCTTATATCATTTAATTGTTTTTTTAAACAGAGTAATTTAGGCTTTGAATTCTTTTTGCATCATGACGACCTCTTTAGCTAGCTCCTTAATTCTGTTTAATACATCTTCATCTACAATTTCATTCTGCTTATTAAAGTGGTCGGTATGAGTATAAACGGAACCTGGTGCTAAGCTTTACACCAATCATCGTTCCGGATATATCCAATAATTTCATTTAAAGTCCACCTTCAAAAACCGTTAATCTTTTCTTTGCCAAGTAGGAATAATTACGATTAATAAAATATTACTCGTTATTTCATTACTGTATATTTAGAGGACTTTTTATTATCTACTACTGTCAATAAATTGCTAATGAGGTTCTTAACAACTGTTAATGCCATTTCGTCAGTCAATTGACCATTTTCATCGATTTTTACATGAACCTGCGGAATTAGAACCTCTGGCCGATTAATCGGATCCATATTTATTTTTAGTAGAATATCGCGTAAATGTGATTGAGCACGAGCTGTCCCTAATATTCCCAACGATGCTCCCATGATGGCGACAGGTTTGTAAGCAGATGGATAACCAACAAATGGACGAGATAACCAGTCAAGAGCATTTTTTAATGCTCCTGGAATCGAGGAATTGAATTCTGGCGTAGCAATTAGAAACCCATCCCCTGATCTGACTAAATTGGCAAGCTGTATAACAGTTTCCGGAGGATTAGCTTCCAAATCCTCGTTATAATTTGGTATTTCTGAAATATCAGCAAACGTATATTGTATTTCGCTTGGCAGCATATTTACTGCATGATCTAGTAGTATTTTATTGTAGGATGCCTTTCGCAAACTTCCGCAGAATCCGACAATATGTGCTTTTTGAGTTGTCATGAAAAACCTCCATAAAATATTTATCAATTACATCTTGGTGCGTGCGGACCAAAGCTCAGGAAATAGATGAATTGTCGCGTTTTGTTCCAACCAACTTGATGCTGGCTCCTTATAATAAGCGAGTTTTTGTCCATGTGTTCGCCGAGACAACATGAGATGCAGGTGTTGCCAAGTTGCATATTCCTGTGCCAGATCCATCATTACTTCTGCCAGGTCCCGTAAATCGAGATAAGCTTCGCTTCCACTGTAAACACGAACCCAGCTATCCTCAACTTCCGGGATTGGTTCGTTGGATGAGTGGAATGACGAGATAATGGAAGTATCCGGAATCGCAAACCCACGTCGATTTAAAAGGGATAATACATCGTCATACAAGCTTGGCGCATGGAGCATCTGTTGAAGCTCACTATAAATCTCCGGAATGTTTGCTAGTGGTTCCAACGACTTTTCTGATTTTTTTCCTAGAAGAAACATTAATGCACGAAACATAAACGAGTGCACTGAGGATGAACGGCCTTGGCCTAAATTCTGCTTTATCGGACTCCATTCTTGTGGCGTCATCCCTCTTGTAATCTCATAAGAAGCGTTCATCGCTTTGAAAATCGCAATTGCTCTTCGTAGCGTACGAGTAGCTGTATAAACATCATCTTGTTGGAGGTGATGCTGCGCAAGACGGACCTCATGGCAGACAGTACCAACATACAATTCACCTACTTGACAGGTAATCAAGAACCCCATTTCATATGGACTCTCACTAATTAATTCCTGTTGGGATAAAAGGATTTGTGGGCGGATGTATTCATTATAGCCATTACCGCCTTGCAATGATTTAAGGACACCTATAAAAGGTCTGAGATCTTTAAGATTCTTATCCATGTTTAATCACCTTTCCCTACGCTTTTTCACGCAAAAATAGTATACAAACTGTCCCAAGTAATCCACTTATAGAAAAAATATAGAAGTACCAAGAAAGATCTACATTCCAGCTTATCAGCAATCCCCCAAGCAGAGGACCGCAAACCGCTCCTATTCTGCCAAACCCGTGAGCCCACCCCAATGCGGTAGCATGATTATCTGCAGGATAAAATGTTTGAATGTATGAATTCATCAAAATTACACCACCGTAACTTCCAAAACCTGCAATACCAACAAGGATGAATAACAATACGATTGAGAATTTGATGCTTAACAGTATTATGCTTATACTTGCAAGGAAAAACGAAATACTTATAACACGTTTAGCTCCCCATCGATCTGCAATAACACCAGCAAGAACCGGGCCAATCGCCGCAAAGGCGTTAAGAGCTACTAAAAATGCCAGGCTTGAACCCATCGGGTAGCCAGATTCACGCATGATTTTTGGAAGCCATGTATTCAGGCCATAAATCATCAAAAAACCCATGAAAAAAGTAATCCAAAAAAGCAGCGTTGATCGAACATTTTCGCGTTTAAATAGATTTGTCACAGACTGCAATTTCTTTTTTTCTTGGTTTTTGTAATCCCCCGAATCTTCGTTATCTTTAATTTCTTCCATAGAGAGACCATAGCGATTAATAATCTCCTCTGCTGCAGCATATCTATTTTTGGACCTTAGGAAAATAATTGACTCAGGTAAAAATCTGATAATAATCGGCACTACCAAAATCGGTAAAAAACCGAAATAGAATAAGAAACGCCATCCATGTTCTTGTAATAAAAAAATAGCAAGAATTGCCCCTGCCACTCCACCTATAGAATACCCAGTGTACATCAACGCATAAATAAATGATTTTCGCTTTGCTGGGGAATATTCTATGGTAAGAGCCGTTGCCGTTGGGACGACCCCCCCCAATCCTATTCCTCCGATAAAACGATAAAATCCAAATAATTCCGGATTAGGAGCCATGGCGCACAAAGCCATTGTAATGGAAAATAACGATATGCATATGATCAAAGACCCTTTACGTCCAATAAGGTCGGTCAATGTGCCAATTATTACTGCGCCGAGTATCATGCCCACAAGTGCGTAACTTCCAATCGCGCCAGCCTGGATAGCAGTCAATGACCACTGCTTATCATCTAGTAATGCAGGTAGCACAGCCCCATATATCCCCAAATCATAACCCTCAGTAAAAATACTAAACCAACAAATGGCGAAAACAAGCCAAGTCATTCTTTTATTACTAGATGTACTTAAGTTCTTCAATTCTTGGTTAAGTGCATCAATACTAGGTTCCATTGCAGAAATATTCACCTTGTTACTCAATTTTTTCCCCTCCTGTATAGTCGGTATTTGCAAGCTTTAATAAATACTTTCAAACACTAGAACACATGCATTTAAGTAAGCCTTTTCTAAATATACATCAGCCAATGAAAAATCCTCTTTTCTCAAGAGTCTGTTTCAGCTCATTCCTTAAACTGGCCGCAGGTGAGATGGTTTCAGGTCGGTTGCAACGGCGTGCTGTGTGCTCGCACCATCCATATACAATTTGATCATCATCCACCACATTGCCTAGTATGCTAATACGCCGGCCATCATACGTTCGGAGTGAAGACATCAGTTCGTCATACTCCAAAAGTCCCTTTTCAAGGTGTTCCGTTGAATAGCGCTCATGGTGAATTAAAACATCCTCGGGGAGTCGGGGTTTTATTCCCCTCCTTGCTCCTTCTTGCTCATAACCTACTGCTAAACCCGCAACTGCTAAAACTCTTTCTGGGAGCCCTAACAGGTTTGAAAATTCTTCTACATTATTTCTTACAGCACCAACAGGAACAGTTGCTAGTCCCAGTGATTCTGCAGCAATCGTTGCATTTTGTAAAGCCAATGCTGAATCAACAACTGCTGTTATAAACATTTCGAGATTATCGCCAAGAAATTCATAATTCTGCCGCTCAGTTACATACTTAACTCGGTATAGATCCGCACAAAATACCAGGAATACAGGGGCTTCTCGAATAAAATTTTGATCTCCTGCAAGACTCGCCAGTCTATCCTTCTGCTCTTTATCAGTTACTATGATGATACTATAGGTGTGTAGGTTTGATGAAGTTGATGCACTGCGTGCAGAAGTTAAAATTGCTTTTAACGTTCCCTCAGGAAGCTGATCTACTTTAAATCTTCGGATCGACTCATGAGAATTTAAAATTTCGAGAGTCTGGTTATTGATGTCTGAAAGCAATTTTATACCTTCTAAATCGAATCTGTTTGTATTTTTTTTAGTCAACATGCTAAATACCCCCTGAACCAACTCAATGTGTTTGTAGAAATTTTGATTAATTATTTTCATGGTGCAAATACAAGGCAGATCAGTTCTTTCACTTTTTCCACGGAACGACCATCTAATATTTCAATATTTACAATTGGCATAGGAATCTCTCTTACAATATGACTACTCCTCAACCCTGAATGAAATTAAAACGCTTCGGATTTTGCTCGATCGTATCGGCAATAAAGTCATTTTGGATGCGTGCCATCACTTCTACATCTTGCGTAGGCGCCCAGTTCGAAAATGTAATAGGGATTGGGGATAAAACTTGGATATCCACATTTTTCCATTTTGAATGCGCTTGCAATGCTCCCAGGTTGGCCCCACGAATATTTTCTTTATTTCCAAATCATATAAATCTGAACTCAGATATATCTCCCTAGGTTTTTTATTATCTTGATCAGACCATTTTATTTAATTTCCAACTTTATTGGATTCCTTTAACATTTTTTACCTCCTCTTGTTTTGTGAAGATGTTTTTAATTTAATAAATAATAAGATTAATTATTTTAATATTAATTTGATTGTTTTATTTGAATTTATTATTACAATTCATTTGTTTAACTCATTTACTGATATCTTAAAACACCAACATATAACTTTTGTTTTTAGGTTTCTATTTGAAAATATCTGTTTTTAACCTACAATTACTACAAAAACAACTCCCTTCGAGTATTATTTTTTAAAAATTTATATCAATTTGACTATTCGTAGTTTTTAGTTTACTATGCGAGATGAGATAAGTAAAATTGTCTTAATTGATTTTAAAATTAACTTTTTTAATAGTAATAATTTATGAGATATATAGTCTTAGGTCGACTTAATATAGTGAGGTTAATTTCTAGACTTTAATGGAGCATAGTAGTTTAAATGGGGTGTATGATATGGATATTGATCATCTAAAAACATTTGTTTATGTTGTTGAACTAAAAAGTTATTCAAAAACCGCCCTTGTTCAACATATCTCACAACCGACCGTAAGTACCCGAATTCGGTCTTTAGAAGATGAACTTGGACAAAAGTTATTATATAGACATGGAAAAGAAATACAACTTACTCCAGCTGGAAATTATTTTTACAATAGTGTACAAAAAATTATACAAACCAACGATGAAATAAAGATGGGCCTTAAAGAATATGTTTCAGATTATGAATATTCTGTAGGTACGACCCTATTTCTAAGCAATTATTACTTATCAGAAATTATTCCGCAACTCCGAGAAATTCATAATGACATTACATTAAACATTCGGACCGTTTCTCAACCGTACCAATTGATCGAATTATTTACTAAAGGCATTATAGATGTTGCAATCCTATCAGCTCATAGCTTTCCAAATTACAGCCACCAAAAATTACAAAGCGTAGAATTGCTTTGGAAAGAAAAAACTGTCCTTGTTGTATCTCCAAACCATCCGCTTGTTGGAAATGTACTTGACTCATGTCACTACCTATCCAAATATCCTTTAGCACTACTTGGGACAGATGTTAATCATTACAGCCATCAATTAATTGAATTATGCAGGGAAGAGAATATCGCTATTAAACCTGAAGTAGCAACTGATAACTTTGAAATGGCAAAAAGATTAGTTGAAAAAGGAGATCTAATTTCATTCTTGCCATATGTTTGTGTCGAAAATGAAATTAAAAATGGCCAATTGGTTGAAATTCCATATAATTTTTCCAGAGATTTATCAGCTAGTATTTATCTTTTTTACCGTACAGATAAACACCGTAAATTTTTTAATTCCTTATATACATTATTACTGAAGAGCTATAATTCCCGTATATTGCCGTAATTTAATGTCCGCAATTTTACGGATTTTCAACCTAAAAAGGAGGCTGTCAGCCTCCCTTTTTAATATTTCTACTTTTTTATATTCCTTTGGATGTTAATAACAGCCTCTCAAAGAAAACTCATGGATATGTCTACATTAGAAAGGAAAAAAGCATAGATAAAATTGAGGATATTATATTAGTCGGTGGGGACTTTCTCTGCGCTGCCTATCACCTTTGCAACATGATGCAGAAGCAGTCGTAGATATTGAGTATGGTAATTGGTGTAAGTTGGTTAAAAAAAGATTACCAATAAAGAAGGATGAATCCATTAAGAAAATTGATATAGAGGGTACAGATGTTAACGAATATCGTTTTGTCTTTTTTGAATTAACGAATGATACAGATGTTTTAGTTGCTCAATATAAAAAGAGTCTTAAGGCTAAATGGGAATTGATTAAAATTGATCCTGAAAAATGCTTAAGGGAAAACAAATAATATCTTCCTTAATGCTTTAACTTAAAAGAAATGAATATTGGGTAGTTGACCAGGAACTTTTCTCCGAAGATATGTTGAATTTGATTTTGAACACAAAAAGAGCAATCCTATCTAGGTTTGCTCTAGGCTTAATGCTTGAATTTAAACTAAGTGTATAAATGACCGCCTACGTGACGTTGAATGTCTTTCATGTGGTTAAATTTATTACAGTCAACCATATGACTTTGGAAAAAAATTAAACAAAATAAAAAATTTAACACCTAATCAGGCTAGGACCACTAATAGTGGTATAGTTAAAGCCGCCAGTAACATAATTAAAAGTTATTGGCGGCTGAATGATATAACTTTAAAAATAATTTGCTAATCAGAACGATTATTGATAGGCTCGAGTATTTAATAAAGTTGCAAGATCAACAATTTTGAACCCTCTTCGTTTCAGTTCATCTATTATAACCGGAACAGCTTTAGCCGTTTCTATTTTATCCTCATCGCTATGCATTAGTATAATGTCACCATTGCGAACGTTGTCAAAAACATTTTTTTCTATATGGACATGCTCACGTTGAGACCAGTCTAATGTATCAATAGACCAAATGATGATTTTATAATGGTCTTTTTTTGCAACTGAAACCAGTTTAGAATCTGTCTCACCATAAGGAGGTCTTAATAAAGCTGGCGCCTTCCCGATTACTTTACGAAATGCGTCTGCAGTTTTTTGTAAATCTTGATGGATTTCTGCAGCTGTTTCTTTTGGTAATTCATGATGATAAAAGCTATGGCTTGCGATCTCGTTTCCATTATTGTAGGCAGATTTAACGACGCTAGGATATTTTAGAACCTTTTGTCCGATAAAAAAGAACGTTCCTTTAACATTTTTTTGTTTAAGAGTAGCGATTATTTTTGGTGTATTAATTAGATCTGGACCATCATCAAAAGTAAGTGCCACCATTTTTTTATTTGGTCCATTTACAAACACATCATTTGGGTAGCTTTTCGGAAACGCAAGTATATCATGACGCCATTGTACCATCCGCTGCCAAGCAGAAGCGGTAAGTTTCTGAGAGGTCCCCTTGATTGGAAGTATATAAGATGAAACGGGAATAACTATGTCACTAGGACTAAATACAGAGATGTGATTTACTTTTCCTGTTGATTTCGGAATAATCCATTTTAACTGGAATTGAGAATTTACTTTATAGGTATAGATATTGTCATTATTAAATACAGTAATCGTTGCAGGATTACCCATTACTTTTTTTATGGAAGAAAGTGTATATGCTTGTAGTGACGGATCATATGAACGTACATCAAAAATACGTCCCGCTTTGGTATAGCCAAAAACTGCATGCTTTTTTGAATAGGTTGCATAATAGCCACTCCCTGCAAAATCCACACTATCTGGGTTGCCCCAAACTTTTTTTACATCAGAAATAGATTGCTTATGAGCTGTAAATGGAATATTTGGAGCCATACCTGTTTTAGCTGCGGATACTATCTGCGGGATAGTTGCAGTTACAGTTTGGAATCGGTGTTCATTTGTATTTTGTGTGTTTGTTCCAACATCACTCGACATATTCTTAGTTGGAAGTGCCGATTGATCTTGATAACTTTTAGTTGCATTTGTTTTACTTTGACTTTGATTCGTGATATTGTTTGGATTGCACCCTATAAGTAGAATAAGAATACAGCTATATATGGCAAAAGAATATAATTTCATAAATTTCTTCCCTTCAGTGTTCTATTTTATTTTTCCTATTTATTAAGTTGTTATAAACATTAAAGAAAGTTGCTTCGGATTTTATCTCAATCATTTCACCCCCACATAAGAATGCAACTTGTCGCATAAGGATTAATTATCCCGAAGTATTATCTAATTCCACATTTTTTTAAAAAGGCGAGCACGGATTGTGTTTGCTTTTTTAATGTGTCCCGTTTATTTACCCGTTATGGTAAATAGGAAGTATTTTTTTGTTAAACATTGTGTGAAGCTTTTCACTTAAATAAACGAGTGCTTATGTTAAAGAAGGGATTGCTGCGGAATCCCGTTTTTCTTGTTCCGCTAACGATAGCAGTTTAGTTCAATAAAAAAGACAAAGTTGGTTTGGACTAACCACCTTCAAAATGTTAATGAAAATCCTTCCGGTATTTCGAATCTTGTTTTGGCAATACAAAAGAGGCTGCATGGTTAAAGAAAAATGCAGCCAGTTACGGATTTAGTGGCATACGATCGATAGGCAGACACTCCGCTTAAATAAATTCCGACCATTAATAAGTAATAATGAATTCACAATGAGCATCATTTTGAAAATCAACTTTTTCATAGTGTTTCTCCTTCAATTGTAATCTAACTATAGAACTTCCCATTCAACTTTAATAGGCCCTAACATTGTCTCCACTAAAGTCGGTGAATGCTTTATCATACCTCGGTTAACGAGAACTGTAATGCTTCCAATAGTCGCATGGATGCATCACCACTGTCTTCCCGGATCGCCTGCCATATTATTAACGGTACCCCTAGGGTAAAGTACGGAGTAGTGGTCCATTACCGGGTCCTGATTGTTATTTGAAGGCTGAGGAAATACTAACAAAATCTTGTATTCCGAACTTACAACATACCCTATAATTTCCTCACCATTACTTTTTACATCATATGCCGGAGTTCCATATGCTTTCTTGACCATAGAAAGTGATAATTCATTTAATTCCTTATCAAAGGATCTCGCCTCGAAGATCTGATCCCCTTTGTTGAAGCCAAATACCACATTGTATTTCGAAAATACAGCATAATTCCCTTTAGCTCTAGGTACCCAATCGACCTTATCCGGATTTCCAAGCTTTTTCTCTGCTTCATCTATAACTGTAGTTTTAACAGGAAACTCAGAATTTATGATTTTACCCCGCTTTGCCAATTGCATGATACTTGCAAGAAGCTTTCTCTGAATGCTCTCTTGAGATGATGAAGCAGCAGAATTGTTATTCGATGCTGACGATTGGTTTGTATTGTCTTGTGTTGTATTGTCCTGTTTTGTATTGTCTTGTGTTGCATTGCTTGGTGTTGCTTGATCTTGCGATGTTTTATCCACTGACGGAGTAGAATTAACATTAGAACTATTTGTACCGCTGTTGTTATTTGGGATAACCCCTGTACTGACTGATTTAATGGTGCTTGAGCAGCCTACCATAATTGTAAGAAATACAGCTAAAACAGCACATATTGCCGAACTTTTTTTGAATCGTGTAATCATAATAATTCTTCTTTTATTGGATTTACTTGCAAATCCTAATGCCCCAGTAATGCCCTTTTTTTCTGAGAATAATCTAAGCATACTGATCATAGTCTGACCGTATTTTTTGACTTCTTCTGTCTTTAAGGTGTTGAGGACAGCCGCATCACAAGCCAGCTCACAGTCTTGTTTTATCTGATTAAATGAATACCAGATTAAGGGATTGAACCAATATATTGCTTTAACAAACATAAGCAAGGTGTTTACCGCTAAATCCTTGTTCCTAATATGAGTTAATTCATGGCTGAGAATAAACGTAAGCTCTTCCGGGGTTAATTTGTCTATAAGCTCCTCTGGAATTAAAATTTTAGGACGTATCACCCCGTAAACTGCAGGCGATTTCGAGTAATTATTATAAATAATTTCCACCTTAGAATTTACTTTTAGCCTTGATTTTTCTGCTTCAAGAATTTCGATTAAGTCTTCTCTTTCACATCTTGAGCACTTTTTCAATTTAGCCATCATCAAGATATTTACGCATAGAATAAACAGTAAAGCTGATGAAACACCTATTATCCACAGCACCGCCGCAGTATCATAATTAAATATAGCCCCTTTAATACTAGGATCAGCTAATGCCTTACTATCTTCTTTAGGCGGTGTATTTCCGGTTTTAATAGTACTGTTTGATATTATGTTAGGAACATATTGCTCTGCTATAATATCAAGTTTCTTCTGCTCATTTGGAATAAAATTCAGCAAGCTTATATGACTTTGAATGCCTATTGGGAGTATTAGCCTAAGTACAAGCATAAACCAAATATAATAATGAAGCCTTGCGCTAAGCTTTTGTCTAAAAATTGCCTTAATGGCAAGTATCCCTAAGGCTAAAATACTGCCCATAAGTGACAGTAACAAGACTTCTTTAAACACTGCAGATAAAACCATGCTTCATCACCTGCCTTTTACTCATTCATTTTTTATCAAGCAATCTTTGAAGTTCTTCTATTTCTTTTTCAGAAATCTTCTCATCCTTTATAAAATTGGCGAGCATAAGTTGGAGAGAACCATCGTATACCTTTTGGATAAACGACCTTGTTTCTTCTAGTATAACGTCTCTTTTATCTACCAAAGGATAGAACTCATACTGAGGCGTCTCCTTATTCACACCTAAAACTCCCTTTTTTACGAGTCTGCTTATTAATGAATGAATTGTTTTCGGACTCCATTCCTTATTAGAACTTAATGCCTCTATTATCTTCGCAGCAGTTAATGGAGCTTCTTCCCATAACACCTTCATTACTATCCACTCTGCATCAGATATTTTGCAATCTATTTTCTTCATCTTTCTTCCTCCATCCTACAAGTGTAATCTGTATTTATAGATTACACTTGTAGGATGGTATTGTCAATAGCTTTTTTGCCTACAAAAATACAAAAAGTATTCAGGCAAAGCCTGCTGGGACGTGGGTTTATAGCGAGCTTATAAGTGTGCTTACCGACGAAGATTTTCTTTCCGTTAAATTTGTTCATAAGCCAGCCAGATACTGGAACTGCAATCGCAAGGGTTAAAACATATCCTGTAATGGACCATTGGATGGTATCTAATGTCGTGTTGAAATCCTTAGTTAGTTTGTCGATGTCGATCTTCACCATAGTTGAGTCATGCATTGGAGCAATTGCTCCAACTGCAAATAGCCCAGGCAGCCGACATATTCAGGTACCTATACAGAAGAAATATTGACTCAGTCTACGTTTACTTGCTTCAAACATAAAAAAACCCGACTTTCCATTTATAAGAAAATCAGAGTTTTTACTTTCAAAAAACTATTGCTTAAACACAATTATTTAGAACTTAAAGCACCAACTACAGGATTTGGAACATAAGGATGAAGAGGATAGGAACATGTGTACCTATCCTCTTATAAAAAACTTAATTGAGACTTTAAATCACTGGAATGTATTTACCTATGTAGACCTTCTAGTTGCCCATTACAATAACTGTTTGCGACGTTAGCTTAAGTACATTTTTTTACAAACCTTTTTTTAATTAAAAAAGGCACTATTGCTAGTGCCTAACCGCTTCATATTCCTTCATGATTTTATAAAATGTATTTTTCCTTAAATCCATTTTATTCATAAATTCAACTGCCGTTATTTCGTTCTTTTTCCATGATTCATATTTATTTATTAAAATTGCTTTCTGTTTCTCATTTAATGATTCTAGGCTTATTTTCGGTCTACCTAGATGTTTGCCTTTTGCTTTGGCCGATTCAATTCCTTCTCGTTGCCTCCTATGAATATCCTCTCTTTCTTTTTCAGCAACGAACGAAAGAACCTGCAATACTAAATCAGAAACAAATGTCCCCAAAGTATCCTTGTGCTGTGTTGTATCCAGCAATTGCATATCAATTACCCTAATGTCAGCTTTTATTTCGGAAGTAATGATTTCCCATTCTTTTTTAATCTCTTTAGAATTTCGGCCAAAACGGTCAATCGACTTTATAAAAAGTAAATCACCTTCACGTAAGCACTGTTTTAGTGCTTTGTATTGGGGGCGATTAAAATTTTTCCCGCTTTCCTTATCTATAAATATATCCCTTTCATTTATACCTAGTTCAAGCATTTCGTTAAGTTGACGATCAATATTTTGGTCTTTACTGCTTACTCGAATATAACCAAATATTTTATTTTTCATGATGTAATTATCTCCTTGATGCATTCTGTATGATACTTAAATCATAACAAAATAGTTTATAAAGATATATAATATTTTACAAACGTTTATAAAATTTTTTCGGACCTTTAAAACTATTCAATCATTAATAACTTAAATAGTGTAATAGTGTTTAAAATGGTGTACCTTTTGAAACTATCCTCATGTCCGTTTAGAGACAATATACGTCTCCAAACGGTACGACCTTATCGAAACACTAGCAGTGACTCTTCAATTTAGCCATTATTTCTTCATCACCTTAAAAAATTGCATAAAAAAGAGGACTTTCCTGTTTATGGATGTTGCTAGGAAGTCCTCAGACAAAATTAGATTTAGTTTTGTGTATGGTTTTTCATTTCAAATAAAAAGACAGGGGTTATCCCTGTCTAAGTGCTTTACCTAGCTAATACCTTAACACCAGAATGGATGGTAAGATAAAATGGGAAAAAGACCATTGTGGTATCATTTAAATTATCAAAAATAGCATCCAATAATAAGACTGATTCTTTTAGTTTTGCTGTCCATAAAGGATTGTCTGTGACAACATCACCTTTTAAGGCATTCAAATAATCAAATGCTTCCCATCTCATCTCTCTCAAGATACTGTATAGTCCATCAAGGAAGGCATACTCTGGGGGAAAGGCTTTATCCCCATTCCTTATAACTACCTCCATAAATTCAGTTAAATTCTCTACTAATTTCTCTGCATGGTCTAATTTCATGTCCATTGCCATTGCCCTTCACCTCAACCCTAATTTAATAAAATTCCCTATATAGGTAATATCCTTTTTGACCCCACTTTCCTTATATGGTTTTTCAAAAAAATTTCTGCTTAATTTAATTGTAAAACAGTTCAAGTCTAACTGTTTGTTTCACAGTGTTTCACAGACCACTCTTTTGAAAAATTCTTTAGGAAGAACTGCTGTCACCTATTAAATAAAAGCTACAAAGTAATATATAACAGGGGCAGAAATTCTTTTAAAAGTTTCCTTGTGGATTTTAGGGATAAATAAAAGATTTACAAAGTTATGATTTTAATTCTAACTTAGATTTTATTGTGGTTCATTTGTTTAAGGGAAGAAATGGCTAGGCAATGCAGGGAAAAGCAGTGTTTTAGGGGTATTTTTAATGAAAATATTGTTCACCAAGTTCAAATCATAGGACTTAAAAGTCCTCAATGAAGCCTTTTGTGCAGGATTCTTTGCTTGTATGGTGTTAGCAACCCTTTTTGGTATTTCAATGACATGGTGGGGTAGCCATAAAAGCATCCAATAAAAAAGACACCTGCTAATGCAAGTGCCTTCTTGGTTATACTTCTTGTTTTTTAAACTCTGGGTCAAATTTCCAATCAGTTCCCATGCAACATGCTTTATATGTCAGCTTCTTGCCACATGAAGGACAATCCCTTGTAAATTCATCTTTGAAAGGATAATCCCCTTCTTGAATAACATTGTAAGGTTGACCACATGAACATTTATATGGATATTTTTCCATAACTGCACCCCTTTTATAAGTAGCTTGCCTAATACAATCCTACCATATATTGGGTGAAAATAATTAAATAAAAGACAGGATTATATCCCTGCCTTCCTCTTATTAATCTCCTTGTACAGCTTACCCTGTGAGATGCCCACCTGTGCCACTATTTCCTTAATGGAATAGTCACCACTATCATACATCCTAAGTGCCACTGAAACCTTATCTGTGTCCATTGTAGGTCTTCCAAGTGTTACCCCTCTAGCCTTAGCTGATGCCAACCCTTCATTAACCCTCTGGACTGTCAATGACCTTTCAAGTTCTGCAATGACAGCCATCATTTGAAACATAGCCTTACCTGTTGGTGTTGATGTGTCCATGTTCTCCTTTAAGCTGATGAATGTCACACCTAACTTATCAAACTCTTCTACTGTTGTAAGGATGTCAAGGGTCTTCCTGCCAAGCCTACTGATTGATTCAACAATAACAGTATCACCTTCTCTAACAGTGTCCATAAGCTGTTGTAAGCCTTCTCTGTCCTTTTTAGTACCTGTCATCTTCTCTTGTATCAGCCTATCATGGGTACACCAGTGCTATCGGAATCATTATCGAACTTAAACAGATTTTCACTACTTGATTTACCCCTTTAACGCACTAAAACACACCCATTACTTGAGTCGTGTCGGAAATTTACCGAATGCCAGTATGTGATTGTGTGCGGTTTCTGTTTCATACCAACACACGAAGTAGTCATAAGCGGCTTACATAATGCCATCAGATTCACTCTAGAGCAGAACTTCATGTAAGATGAACGTAAGAGGGGGATAGCCACCACGAGCCATGTTGAGCGTCTATGTGCATGATGTTTTTGCTCTCAAGGCTTCCCTCTCACCTATCCCTTACCACAATACAAAAAAGCGTTCCTGCCAATTACAGAAACGCATCCTTAAGTTGAGAGAAGCAATACTATTCGAGTGGTAAAGTTGCACCAATCAACTCGTCTTTCTGATTAAGATAATCCAATACACTCTGTATATCCTCTACATCGTAACTTTTAACAACTATCATATGCTTTATGTGAAGTCCTGTGGGATATAGATT
Organism: Bacillus sp. AFS031507; assembly: GCF_002584635.1. Classification (NCBI taxonomy): domain Bacteria; kingdom Bacillati; phylum Bacillota; class Bacilli; order Caryophanales; family Bacillaceae; genus Bacillus; species Bacillus sp. AFS031507. The sequence continues at coordinate 31,924 of NZ_NUOW01000035.1, read as the reverse complement.
TGGTTGTTGTAAAAGGTTTCTTAATCGTTCTGGAGTGTAAAGAATACACCATCTTTCACTTCCGTCACTCATTTTCATGCTTATTTCTATCCAATTTGTTTCATTAGGGTCTTTTGACACTTCATCATCAAACTTCCAGCTTATTAAATCTATAATGTCCTCACCATTTACATTAAAGAGTGATAACGGAAACCATCTTAATCGTCCGTTCTCGCATTTAATTCGAACCATTTCATTATCATTATTTATATCAATTACTTGGTATGCTTTTCCCCTTGTTAAGCTATCAGAATAAACTCCTGCTGTTCGACAAACGAAGTTCAAGCTATCACACCCTTTTCCCAATTAGAAAAAGCGTTCCTGTCTTGTTACAGAAACGCAGCTTGTTAGCTGAACATAAGACTATCTTTATCAAAATACTTTTTAACCTCCTCAGTAAATCCATTATCCTCAATCCATTCATAGACTTCATCCTCTAATTTTTCCATTTCGTCAATTTCTGTCTCTTGTTTTGAAGAAAGATGTAATTCACCAATCTGTGCGATTGAACGAAAGAGATTGTGTCTCTTCTCCATTGCTTCTTTTCTCTCTTCATCAGTTTCCCGCTCCATAAATTCACCATGTAAACGACTAAAATGATGTGATCCCTTGTGCAGGAAATACATCGCAATAAACAATCTGCGTTTTTCTTCTTCTGTCATTGTATTAAATTTCAAGAAAAATCACCTCAGTTTCTATAATACCAAACACTTTATGATTTAACTCCTTTTGCATTAACCCTTACTTTAAGCTGCGGTGGAGGAAAAAAGGGGGGGTTTACTCTTAATGAAATCACAGTTTTATTAATCCTTACGTTATGTCTTAAACTCCTCATAGACATCCCACTCCAAGACACAAAAAGGGGATAACTCAATCCTAGTAATCCCCATTAACAACCCTTTGAATAGTGCATAGATATCAACGCAGTTGTTTTGTAGAAAAGCAACCGTTGGTTGAACAAGACATAATCTCTCTATTTTCCTACATAATCAATCTCAATTCCATTCACGCTTTCATCCATTTCGTAAGTTTCTGAGTTTTTATCGTAAATGACTCGTAATTTCATTTTACTAAGCCATCCAATTGAAAATTCCTTATTAGACCTAAAAGTATTTCCCGACTTATTTGGTAAGTTTTCATCCTTATTTAAAATTGATAACTGAGGTGATGAACTTGTTGTTGCACCACAATCTCTTGTGAAAATATAAGCTACTTTTTCACCATTAGGAGAAGGGACTTTTTGTACAATATCATTTCCACACATATCTCCAAATAATGTATTCAATACATATTTACCTACCATAAAAATAAGAAGTATTACAATTAGTGTAATCAAAATAGACTTCACCTTCATTAAATTCACCCTTCCCCAAAATGTAGTAGTTTAACTATCCTGCCCATTACCTCAATAATAATGGACAAATCAGATGGCTAATCTCCAATAGCGTAAATATGTTTCTTTTGATTTATCGCATCATCGCATAGTTCTTTTAATTCTTGTGCAAAAGTCCATATTTGTCGTTCTTTTTCATTAGTCAATTTGTATTTATTTAATAATTCTTCACAAATGCCTTTTAGCACTGGGATATCTTTAGTACATATGATTGTTCGACTAAAACGGTCTAGATTCAAGAGTAGGTTAAATTCCTTGCCAGTACTCTTTTCCATTGTTAATAAGTAATCGTGGGTTCTTTCATTAAAATGAACATATTTTTCTGCTTTTGATGCTTCTTTATCAGTTACTCCAATTACAAAATCAATCCCACACATCGTAAATCTCCTTCCCAAAATCCAAACAACTCTTTGTAGATAAATTTATCCTATACTATTTCAAGTAACCTATCTAGTACGCACAAAAAAGCGTTCCTACTTATTACAGAAACGCAGCTTGTAAACTAATATCATACTTTATCAATACCATTACCTGTTACAACAAAGTGAGGACTGCCATCCTTACGATTAAAGAATCTCCAGAATTCACTGTATTCATCGTCCTCTGAGGTGTCTGGGAATACTTCGAATACAAAACCTTCCGATAAAAATACCTTGAATCCTCCAACATTATCTGAGTCAATGCTTTCAACAATACAATTTTCTTGTACGGCTTCCAAAAAGTATTTAATACGCTCATCAAATCTATTGTTTCCTTGAATGTCCCAATCAAAGTTCTCATTATCTTCATTCCATCCTGACCAAGGAGAATAGAAATCCCGTGAAGCTACTAAGATTTTATTTTCTTTGATAATTCTCCAAGAACTTTGAATATCTAAAGCATATTCCGCTAATTCTTCAGTTTTGCCCTTCCTTGTTACTGAAATCATTTCCCCAAAACCAAGCCAAAAAAGATTAGATGCTCTTCCAGCACACTGTAATTTTAAACCCACTAATTTCCCTAATTCGGAACTGATTGCTTCTTTCATAATTCATCTCCTAGTAAGTTTAAAGTGTATTTTATCATCCTTATTGTACTGCCTGTAACTTCAACAAAAAAGGTTCTTCTCCTTCTTCATACAGACAGGAGAAGATTCAAAGTTATCGCTCCCTATTTCACACCTTAACTATCATCGAGAATAAAGTGTCGCCAAAATGACACTTCGTTCCCCCCCTTGGAACAGAGTGCAACTAACCTTCCCACTTAGCAGAAAAACGTCTCTGCCAATTACAAAACGCAGCTGTTAATATAACAAGAGTTATTCAATTTGAAGGTATTGTTTTGTGATAAGTGTGGTCTGATATAAGAGAACTGGTTGTTCTTTAATTAGTTTTTTTAAAGCCTTAATGCTTGTTATGGGAGAGACAAAATATTTGATGTTTTTCTCTAGTCCATCAGCAAGTTGGTCTTTAAGGACTTCGTTAATATCAACAACATCAGTGTTTTTGCCATTAAGTTCAAAGTCAAATCTCAAACGAATATTTCCATCGGTATATTTAGGGTCTTGCTTATCATTTAAATCTTTAATTATGTATCCCAGATTAAAGTAATAACTAGATGAGTAGCTTGATTTTTGTAACCCAAGTACAACCATTAATTCAATACTATCTAAAAAATAACAACTTCTTCTTTTGGTCATTCCGTTAGAAATAACTATTTCTTCTACAATCTCTTTAAACTCAGCAGTTTCCATCGGATTCCCCTTTTTGTTCTTTTAGGACAATTATTCTATGTAAACTTGTCTATTCCTTCTTAAGCTATCCTGCCCCGTTACTTGAATAAGAAAAAGGCTTTACTCCTTATTGAAGTAACACCCGATAGTGAAAGAAGAAAGTATCCAAAATTTACAGCTTGGTACCACACCACGGACAAAAATCTATTCCGATTCTTGAGGTGCCACCATCATGAATTATTAATCCATAGTCCTTATCCTTTTCATCGAATATGATGAGTTTGTCAGGACATTCAAAAGGGTTTTCATGAATATCGCACTCGAAATTTGCATGATAAGCCATATCCTCACAACAATGTTTTTTCATAATTTCATTTCTCCTTATTTAGTTCAAGCACCCGTTTGTTTAATTATTACTCACTATGAATTTCAAAGCAGAAATATCCAAAAGGCAAATGTTCTTCTTTTAATTCCATTTCTGATTTTGCAATTTCCATCATTTTGGGCAGGATTTCCCTTAAAGATTCTTTATATTTTTTAAGTGCTTTTTGATAAGAATCCACATCGTTATTCTTACATAAAGGATATAAAATTGCCCCTAATCTTAAATTACTAAGTGTTCTTTGGGTATCAATGGGGTTAAGACAATCTAAGATGTGCATCTCTTGAATCTTTTCATCAAACCAATCTCTACATTCTATATAAAACATAAATTCCTCGAATTCAATTTGCATATCTACTTCTTCATTTATATAGAATGGTGTAATCCTAATGTATTCGGTAGTTGAATTAGAACTAATAATCTCATCTAATATTCCATTTAAGTTCGTGATGGTCGGATAATAACTATATTTTCCGTTATAGTAAACAGTGTTATTATAAATAATCTCGTTAATCTTTCCTTTACCTTTCTCTATCATTCTCATCGCCTCCCTTATTACATATTCTTCATATATTAAGCCCACTTCTTCTTGAACTAAACTGCACCCGTTAGTGCAAAAAGGAAGGGATAGCAGCACCGATTCCTTTGTTTAACTCTTGCACCCGTTACTTCAATAAGAAGAAATTCAATTCCAATTATTTTTCAATATGGTGCGGATGGAACAAATATGATTGGATATTTTTCTCCTAGCTGTTTCTTCACTTCTTGGAATAATTGCAACCCTTTTTCATTGTGATTTTCCTGTTGTTTTAATCCATTTTCCTTTAATGAATCGGTTTCTAAATCAATCCATTCACCATATTCCGATACCCATTGCAATAGTTCTTCCCGTAATTTATCTGATAAAGGGAAATCCTCTATATCAAGATTCCCGCCACATACGTTGCACCAAATAGGGTCAGCCACAAAATCCGCTTCTAGTTTAAATGAATTAGTAAATTCGCATTTACAAACATCTTTTAACATCAAAAAGTCATCTCCCAAAAATACAATTTCTCCTGCAAGTTATTCAACTAATCTGCTTCTTTAGCTTAAGTAGATTCTTTCACAATCCATATAGCTTATGGTAACAATTAAAAAAAGACGAGTTTTATTAATGGTTCTATAAGTTCACTTCAATTTCGACCAATTGTCCAAACATCCGCTCCATTATACGAAAAAAGGAGAGCCTCAATTTAAAGCCCCTCTTCAACATATTATCTACTCCAATCCTTCAACTGTTGCAATATCTTCAGACTTGCAATTCTGAAGTGTTTCTGCTTCATTCTTTCCCACAAACTAATACTTCGACTCTTTAGCATTCCACTTTCAACCTAAGTCCTTTATTTTCTTCTGTACTTTTCTGATCAAGACATTCATTTCCCTACTATGTGGTCTATGCTTGTCCCCTTGTATATATCCGAAAAGCTTCTACGACACATGTATATACTATCGCTGTATGTATTACAAGCTGCCTCCTTAATACCCTAAGAGCATGTAGGGGGTTACTCCTTTCAGTCCTAATACCCCTTTTATGAATAAATAAGTTATTATGTTACGTTTACGGAATTTCTCAAATAACCGCAGCTACCCACTTAAACTGCAGAAGGCTTCTCGGACAATCCATAATTCTGTGGTGTGCGGATGAACCCACCTATGTCCTTTTCCCATAATAACCCCCCTTCATATGTGGAAATTACCCCTCCCCATGCCTACTCTGCTTTATGTTCGTCTCCCTCCTCTTATACTAGAATGAATAAGGTAGTAGTGGTCTATAGCATGATATGTATGGCTTGTTGGAATAACTAAAGGCATTAAAGATAGGGGTATTGTTCCGTATACACTCCACAATACCCCTTTTATGAATAAATAAGTTATTATGTTACGTTTACGGAAAAATGAGTATGAACGCAAAATGAGTATGAACGAAAAAAGAGCAGCCACAATAGCTTCTCCTATATGACTACTATCGTCCTGCTCCCATATTATTAAACTGATTCTGTAAATTTCACCCTACTTTGCTACCTTGTAAATTGGTTTTACCTTTTCATAGTAATATGTTTTCGGCACTAGTTTTCTTGCTTTCTCTTCCGCAAAAAGTGTAGCAATAATTGTGTCTATTTTTTTGTCTTCCTCAACACTCTCAGCAGTCAATACTAGAATGTTACTGTCACCTTCTGCCTTTGGAATGTTGACCTTGAAGTAGTATGGTGTCTTATATTTGCCTACTTGCTCTGTTTTTTTTGCTATTTCCAAAACACCAAGACCAACAAGCTTGTCAATTTGTTTCTTTAGTCTTTGTCTGTTACTGTCGCAACCATACTTAGCTAATGTACTGTATGGTGTATAGAATACATAACCATTACTCTTCTTTGCATGCTTCTTACTTTCCATTAGAAAGGCAAATAGCAATTGAATTAGTGGGAACTTTCGCTTCTCACTGGTCTTATTGACTGTCTCGAGAATGAATGTCAACTCGCTTTCGAATATTTCCCATTCTTTGCGACCTTTATTGTATAAGCTGTAGTCTTTTTCGTATATTATCCCTGTAAGCCTCTTAACTTCCCTCAGTGCATACTCAAGAGTTGTGTCTTCACCAAACTTGTTTCTTTCATTCGTATAAGCTTCTGTTATAAATGCTTTGACTTTTGTAGTCGTTTGCTCTTGAGTGTTTCCAAGTTCTTTTAGGTATTGACCTATGAGCAGGGTTGCATTATGCCTTGAGCCTTTGTAGGCAAGCTTCCTACTAAGCAGTAACTGTTTGCAGTATTCTTGCTTTTCCTCTACAGACTGGAATGTGTTAGCAATGTTTGCTTTAGCATTTGACAGAAGCTTCTCTGTTTGCTCAACGTGCTTATGCTCTACTGCAATAGCATTTACGGTTGGCTTTAGCTTCTTGCACATGTCTATGAAGCTGTGAGTGTATATTCTGTTCTCTTTTGCCTTCTGTAAGTATGCTATATTACGTTTAGCATCAGTCAATGGCCCTCTTAAGAAGTCAAACGTATCGTTTGGTACAAAATAGGTTGCTACGAGTGTGCCTTGATGAAGGCTCAACGGTAGCTTCACACCTTGCATATTTGTTGGTCTGAACTCTATCTTATGTTTGTCACCTTCAATATCCTTCAATATATGCTCATAGAAAACTTGCATTATCTTTATACTCGTAGCTTGCTCGAAGAACAGGTCTATATGAAAGCCTTTTTTACCACTGAAAGAGACATGGATTTGCTCTCGCTTAATGCCATGTCTTAGCAGGCTGTTTATGATTCTCCTCGCCCACTTCTCGCTTTTTTTCCATGAGCCATAGTCAATGTCAAAGCACAAAAACTTACTTAGTACTGTTCCTCCGAATATTCCATATACCGCTTTTCCTTGTACATGCTTCACTAACTCGGCTGTAGTAATAACGTAACGAGCATTCTTTAAATAACTTGTACCCGCTTCTTCTGTCCTATACTGTGCTTTCCCCTCCTTGTCCCTATATTGAACAAGCCTCTTCTTCTGCTCTGTTACATACAAGTCGAATAACAGTTGTGCAATTTCTCTTTCCTGTTCCATTGTTGGTCGAAAAGAGTTAATTTCTTGTACAAATTGTTCCATCTTGTCGTTTTGTTCTTGAATGTAGTCTCGCATGTTGGATTTTGATCCTTTCTAGTTTAATTTGCATAGTTTTCCTTCTCTTTCATTTGCTTGTAACGTTCCATTTCTTGAAGCAAAGCTGGTGTTTTCTCATACAGGAATACACTCACCTGTTGAATTCTTTTATTCTCTTTAATTGCTAAAAGCTTGTGTCCTCTCTGTAGCAAATAGTTAGCCATTCAAACGCTAAAAACGTGTTTACCGCTGTTTGTTGCAGTCGCTTTTTTCACTTTTAACCCTCCCTTGCGATTGATTTACTTAATTTGATTTGTTTAGCCATTCCTTAGAAAACACAAAAAAGGAGCGAGTCTACAGTACAACTACTTCACCAGAAAGCACACTTATCCCATCTAAATAGGCATTCAATCAGCCTACCCCCTATGAGTGTTCATAGGAAAAACAGTATAAGTGTGCCTCCTAATGAGGCGGTTGCATGTAGATTCACTCCTTACAAAGTATATTTGTTCGTTCAATTAATATCTCTTACATTATAAAACTATTCTTTTGGCAATACAATAGACCGACTCGATTGCATCTATTTACCATATTGGAATGTTGTATAAGATAGAAAAGGTTACCCTATTCACTGGTATCCTATTTCCATTCTTTAAACTCTCAATATAATCCCTCCGTTCCACCTACGAGTATCCCTCTAGTTGGATATGTAATAATGGCTAAAAAATAGGAGTGTATCGAGATCAGTGTTACAAACACTGGGAATTAGGTGTTTAAGATGGCAAAAAAGCAGTAAAATATCCTTCTCGTATCGGGATTTTTTACACCGTTTAGTGTGAATTGAGGTGCTGCCCCGTCTCTTTCTAATATAGGCTACACAAGATATCACTGTCACATCCCCTCTGCTTCCACCAAAAAGAGCAGTTACAATTACCGCTACAACTATTATTCCTCCTAAAGCAAAATTGTTGCATTTTTTGTCGACTTGTAACATTAAGTGCAATATAATTGCTTTAACATTTACTGTCACAAGGTGGTAATAGTATGAGCAAAGTAGATACTTTAAAACTAGAATTAGGTAAGTACTACAGTGAGAACGGTAGCTTCGATGGATTTAGGGTAAGTAATCCCAAGTTATACGATCAAATTAGAACATTTATGAAAAGAGAAATTGGCTTCTTCCCTAAATTCTTATTACTTTGCGGATATGACGTTCTTTACCACGGTCTTCCATTGGATCGTTCAAGAGATAGTATTATACAATGGCTGTTGGAAACTGGTAGGCTTGAAATAGATACTGATGTCTCCCATTTGGCATTATTTATAACAAGATCGTCAAGAGTGACATTTAAGCTTGGGGATACCCCTGTATTACTTGGATGCGAAGGATGCGAGTCTATTTTACCTGCCGAAGAATTCAATGCATCACATACAACAAAGATAGGCAAGCAGTCAAAATGCAGGTCTTGCGAAGCTTATGTATTTAAAAAGGACGATAGGAAAAAGAATGGAAATGCTCAGTGGAGGAATAGCAATCTTGACAGAGTCGCTGAAACTGGAAAGAGATATTATCTGAACAATATAAACAGGATTAGAGAGTCATCTAAAAAGTGGTATATTGACAATGTTGACAAGGTTAGAGAAAACGGAAAAAGGCATTACTTGTTAAACAGGGATAAAATATTGAAAAGAGGCAAAATACGCTACGCCATAAACCGAGAGCCTAAATTACAGTACTGCAAATCACATTATCTCAACAATAAAGATATGTACAGGAGAAGATCAGAGAAGCGAAGGGTTATCATGAATGAATTGCCGTATGAGAAATTAAACGAAGACAAACTTAAAAGTCTGCAAGGAAATGTATGTCCTTTGACGTTAGAGCCTCTTAACGAAATCGATTGTAATTTGGAGCATTTTATCCCAATTTCTTGGGGTAACTTTGAGGAAGACGATTTTATGGGTGGACACGTATTTGGTAACTGCTATTACTTGGAAAAGAATCTAAATATGAGTAAGTGGAATAAAAATCCTTTTGAGTGGATTGAAGAACAGTCAGAATTTATTAGGAGCAACTTCTACGACATACTAGTTCCCCTTCTGGCTGATAGAAATGGATTGAGCGTAGAAGAATTTTCTAATAAGGTAAAACTATATTGGAGGAATAATAAGCTTACTAAATGAATTACAAGAAGTATTTAATTAGCTAAACCCTCTCCCAAGAAAAAAGCCGTTAGTCACTTCTAACGACTTGAATCGTAAATAATATTCTAATCAGAGTCGAAATTTACTTTCCTCTTATTTAACAAAAGCAAGCTGTTTTCCCACTTTAAACATCTAATGTATTTAATGGATTATACTTATCATTTTGTTCCCTTAATTCATTGCCCCACATTGCAACATACTTCATTGTAACGGCAATATTTTGGTGTCTCATAAGCTTCTGAATTGCAAAGGCACTCATTCCAGACATGGCAAGGCGATGGCAAAAGGTATGGCGGAATGTATGAGCAGATACCCGTATATCCTTGAAGTTCATTTTCTTACCTAGATAATTAAAAACTAACATCAAAGAATTGTCGGTCAATTGAGTGTTATCTCGTTTCACGAAAACATAATCACTTAGATTTCCCCAGTATTGCTTACAGAAAGTCTGATATCCTCCCAGTTCTTTTGCCAATTTATCTGTAATCGGAATCGTTTCTTTCCTTCTGCCTTTCCCAAAAACAGAAATCGATTTATTAATGAAATCCACATCTGACCACTGAAGATTAATGACCTCACCCCGTCTAATTCCAGTACCGAGAATTATAACAATAATCATATAATCTCGATAAGCTACATAGCTTTTATCACGATGTTTTATCCTTCTATAGAAGTTCAACATCTGCCGTATTTGTTCATCACTGAATACATCAATCTTTACATCATCCTTTTGCATTTTGACCTTCTTGGCTGGGTTATTCTTAATGACCTCACATTCCACCATGTAATTTAAGAAGGCTCTGATTCTTAATAGCTTTGTATTAATGGTACTTGGTTTATCGCCTTTCTCTTGGCATTGTAATAGATACTGCCGAACATGACTGTAGGTAATGTTTTCAACATTTACTACTTGATTCTCAATACAGTAGTCCACAAATTTCCCTAAAAGCATTTCATAATTTTTGATATTCGTCTTGGTTGTGTTCTTGAAACGTCTGTCATCCAAGAAGTCTTGATACGCAAATTTTAACAACACAAAAAACCACTCCCTCATTTTTTAGGAAGTGGTTATTGCTATTGAAAATAATTATCTACATGACAGCTTCTCAATAGGATTGAAAAATGGGGCGAAAAATAGCCGTAACTATTTCTCTATTTAAGAGCATATAACAGGGTTTTAATCCCCTGATTACATCATGCCGCCCATTCCACCCATACCGCCCATGTCAGGCATACCCATACCTGAGCCAGCTGGTTCTGGTTTGTCAGCAACAACTGCTTCAGTTGTTAAGAACATAGCTGCTACAGATGCAGCGTTTTGTAATGCAGAACGAGTAACTTTAGTTGGGTCAACGATACCAGCTTGAATCATGTTTACCCATTCTCCGTTCGCAGCGTTGAAACCAGTACCGATTTCTTCACGCTTTAAGCGGTCAACGATAACAGATCCTTCAAGACCAGCATTGTGAGCAATTGTGCGTACAGGCTCTTCCATCGCACGTAATACGATGTTGATACCAGTTGCTACATCGCCTTCAGCTTGGATTTCAGCAACTTTGCTGTATACGTTAAGAAGGGCTACACCACCACCGGATACGATACCTTCTTCAACCGCCGCACGAGTTGAGTTCAAAGCGTCTTCGATGCGAAGTTTGCGCTCTTTTAATTCAGTTTCAGTTGCAGCACCAACTTTGATTACTGCTACACCGCCAGCTAATTTAGCTAAGCGCTCTTGTAATTTTTCACGGTCAAATTCAGAAGTAGTTTCTTCTAATTGAACACGGATTTGGTTTACACGAGCTGCGATTTCAGCAGAATCTCCTGCACCTTCAACGATTGTTGTATTTTCTTTTGTAACAACAACTTTAGCAGCACGTCCTAGAGAGCTAATTGTAGTTGTCTTAAGTTCGCGGCCAAGTTCTTCAGTGATTACTTCCCCGCCAGTTAGTGCAGCGATATCTTCAAGCATTGCTTTACGACGATCGCCAAAGCCTGGAGCTTTAACAGCAACTGCATTGAATGTTCCGCGTAGCTTGTTAACTACTAGAGTAGAAAGTGCTTCACCTTCAACATCTTCAGCAACTAATAATAGCGGCTTACCTTGTTGAACTACTTGCTCAAGTACAGGAAGGATTTCTTGAATGCTAGCAATCTTCTTGTCAGTAATTAAGATATATGGATTTTCTAAAACAGCTTCCATTTTATCTGTGTTTGTTACCATGTATGCAGAAGTATAACCACGGTCAAATTGCATACCTTCTACTACATCCAATTCAGTTGTGAAGCCTTTAGATTCTTCAATAGTGATTACGCCGTCGTTCCCAACGCGCTCCATTGCTTCTGCAATTAATTGGCCAACTTCTTCATCAGCAGCAGAGATGGAAGCAACTTGTGCGATCGAAGCTTTGTTTTCGATTGGTTTAGAAATTGCTTTTAATTCTTCAACAGCTGCAATAACTGCTTTTTCGATCCCTTTACGGATACCCATTGGGTTTGCACCAGCAGTTACGTTCTTTAAGCCTTCGCGAATCATCGCTTGTGCTAGAACTGTTGCAGTAGTTGTACCGTCACCGGCAACATCGTTAGTTTTGCTTGCTACTTCAGCAACAAGTTTTGCACCCATGTTTTCGAATGCATCTTCTAATTCGATTTCTTTTGCGATAGTTACACCATCATTTGTGATAAGTGGTGAACCAAATTTTTTCTCAAGAACCACGTTGCGTCCTTTAGGTCCAAGAGTAACTTTTACTGCATTTGCTAGAGCATCAACACCACGAAGCATTGCGCGGCGTGCATCTTCACTAAACATAATCTCTTTAGCCATTGTTTAAAAACCTCCTCATATCTTTTAAGTTCTTTGTATTTTTTTAAGTAAAAATCTTAAGCGCCAACGACAGCAAGAATATCAGATTCGCGTAAGATTAAATATTCTGTTCCTTGGTATTTCACTTCTGTACCGCCGTATTTTGAGAAGATAATACGATCACCTACAGAAACTTCAAGTGCTACACGCTCTCCGCTTTCAAGGACGCGGCCAGTACCAACGGCAACAACTTTTCCTTCTTGAGGCTTTTCTTTCGCTGAATCCGGTAATACGATCCCGCTTGCAGTTTTTTCTTCTGATTCAACAAGCTCAATGATAATACGATCACCTAATGGTCTTAACAAATCAAACAACCTCCTCAAAAATATATGTAATTCTGACTTATTAGCACTCTCTATGAATGAGTGCTAACACAATTATTATAATAATGAATCTCAAATTTTTTTGCAAGTGTGAAGCATAAATTTTTCTAAAAAAAATAATCCGATTGACAACCTTATAAAGTATGTGAAAAACGTCATTTTCTATACCCATTTTTTTAAAAAGTCTTTCTAAATTGAAACAAAGCCAGTTTTAAGAGTAGAATGAAGAATAGTATATATAAAGGCACGAGCGATTTGGCTCCCTGTAAAATGGATGATTATAAATTGACTATTCGTCAAAAATATAAAATGGAATCTAAAGGAGACTAGATTAATTGAAACGGGAATATTGGATAATCATTATTGTTTACATCGCGATGCAGTTTTCTAGCCTAATCGGGATACCCCTATTTTTGTTTGGCTTTAAAAACTTTGGGATCAATCAAAGTCTTGCTGTACCTTCCTGGCTTCTAGCTAGTTTTACGATTGCCTTATTACTCATTATTTTTATATTACGGAAAGAAATGAACAACCGAGGCTTCAGCAAAAATGGCGGTTCTTTCGGTCATTCGGTGGTATGGGCCATTTCAGGAATCTTCCTTGCTTTAGCTGCCCAGTACGCCGCCGCAATCATCGAGAACCAATTAGGCATCAATATGGGGTCTGAAAACACAAAGGATATTCTGAAGATTATTGAGGCTTTTCCCTTAGCGATCATTGTCACGAGCATCATTGGACCAATCCTAGAAGAAATCGTTTTTCGAAAAATTATTTTCGGAGCTCTTCATCAACGATTTAACTTTTTTATCTCTGCTCTTATCAGTTCAGTCATTTTTGCCGCGGCACATATGGAGTTTCAGCACATTCTGCTATATTCGGCCATGGGCTTTACGTTCGCCTTTCTTTATGTAAAAACAAAATCCATTTTCGTCCCAATATTTGCCCATGTCACAATGAACACCTTGGTGGTCTTGGTTCAGTCAGTGTACAAAGACGACATTGAGAGGCTCCAGCGAGAAGCCGAGGCGGTTCAAAACTTTATCGGAGGATTTCTATGAGACGTTCACCTTTGTTTTCCGGATTAATTTACTTTTTGCTTGGCGGGTTGTTTACTTACTTTGCCATTGATAATGTTCAAAAAAATGGCTGGGGGTTTTTCAGTTACCTCCTCGTCCTATTAGCAACCTTTGACTTTGGCTCAGGCGTAAAAATGATTATCTTTCACGTTAAATACAAAGATAAAATGAAAAAGAAATAAAACAAGGTGTCAGGCACCATGTGAATTTTTCACATGGTGCCTGACACCTTTTCATTTTGAAGCCTCTTTTTTGTGAATCACCATACGCTCTTTCCCTAGGATAAATATAAATAGGAAGGCTAGACCTGCGGGTACGAGTGCCCATGTAAATGTGTGGACGATGGAACTTGAAAGTGCATCTGTAATTTTATCGAGAATTTGTGGTGGGATTAATTTTCTTGCTTCCTCCGATAATAAGGCCCGCGAATCTCCGAAACTTTGACCCTTAGGCCCCATTCCAGCAAAAGCATTTTCCAACCCTTCTTTGAGATCACTTCGTTGGATCGTACCAAAAACGGTTATCCCGATCGTCATTCCTAAGGAACGAATAAAGTTACTAGTGGATGTTGCTGAGCCCCTTTGCTCGATTCCAAACGGATGAATCGCTGCCATACTTAACACAGAAAAAGAAAAGCCGACGCCTAAACCAATTATAATCATGTAAAGCGTCAACACCGCTCTGCTTGTTTCTGGTGTAATCGTACTCAATAACAATAAGCCGCCAATCAAAATAACTCCGGAGATAAACATAATATTTCGATAGCTCATCTTCGTTGTCAAAAAACCGCCCGCTTGTGCGGTAACCACGGAGCCAAGCATCATTGGCAATAATATTAACCCTGAATTGGTGGCAGTCCCGCCATATACCCCTTGCACAAAAATCGGGATGTAAACCGTAGCTGCCATAAATGCAGCACCGTAAAATAGGCCAACTATTGTACTGCCTGCAAACAAGCGGTTTCTAAACATGGAAAAGGAAATAATCGGATCCTTTGCTTTTGTCTCCACAAATAAAAAGATCAAAAATAGAATCGAAAATCCTGCAAACAGGCTGATGATCACGGTAGAATTCCAATCATATTTTTGCCCTCCAAGTTCAAGCGCAAACATTAGACAAACTACGGCTCCGACCAATGTCACAGCCCCCGACCAATCAATTATCTGCTTTTTGTGAATTGGAGATTCCTTATAGGCGATAGTAATAAAAATGAGTGATAAGATACCTAGTGGCATATTAATGTAGAAAATCCAATGCCAGCTGATATAGTCTGTTATATACGCACCAAGCAATGGACCAAAAATACTCGACAATCCAAAAACGGCTCCGAACAAGCCCCCCATTTTCCCGCGCTTTTCAGGGGGAAACAGGTCAAACATTATCGTAAAGGCGATTGGGACAAGAGCCCCACCGCCAATCCCCTGAATCGCACGATAAATGCTTAATTGCGTGATCGTTTCAGCAGTACCGCACAAAGCGGAACCCACCATAAATAAAATCAATCCGAAAATAAAGAATCTTTTTCGACCGTACATATCCGATAACTTACCGAAAATCGGCATCCCTGCCATCTCAGCTACCATGTAGGCAGATACGACCCAGACAAAGCTCTCCAGACCACCAAGATCACCGACAATCGTACCCATTGCGGTTACAACAATCGTATTATCCATCGAGGCCATCAAAATCCCCAACAATAACCCCGCAACAACCAATCCTAATTTTCCTTCTTTCGTCACCATCACATTTCTCCTTTATATCTTTGTCGTCGTTTTTATTGCCGCCTTCGGATCGTGTGAGAAATCATTCCGATACTCCACCACTCCTATTTGGCAGCCAGGTCCAATTTTCACCTTGTTGCCCCGAACAATATCAGCCTTGGTATTTTCAAGGTAGATATCATCCCCTTCAATGACTTTTGCACTTAGGGATCCTGCCTCTTTTCCAAAGGGGAGGAGTGAGTTACTTCTTTTTTTGACGGTTATTTTTCCGCCGCCGATTTCCTCAGCAGAGCTCTGCCCAAAACGCAGACCAACCTTAATTGTATCCGCCGTCAGTAAGCCTTTGATCTCAAATCCGCCACTAGAGTCGAACGTCTCATACTCTACATCGCCATTTACTGCGATACTTCCTTTAATGTTTGCTTCATCCCCCGTAAGACTTTCGCCGACTTCCAGCAATCCGAAAATTTTTATCCTTTTTAAAAGAGCATTGCCACCGACCATCATCGTTCCCATGATCAGTGTTTCCTCTGCATCCATATTCCCTTTGATCTCTGCTTCACCAAATACTTTTACCGAGCCTGTTTTGACATTCTCGACGGCCTCACTCGTACCATAGACATGGAAAGTCGAACTTTCCACAGCATTGACAATCGTCCCTTCCCCTCGAATACTGATTTTATCGTAACGGCCGCCAGGATAGCTGCCCGAGCCATTGATAATAAGATTTTCACTCATTTTCATTTTTCTTCCCTCCTTTTAAACCTTTCTGTTCTCAGTAACAATTGCCTTTTTATCCATCGAAAGTTCCTCAGTATATTCCACTAGACCAATTTGACAATTTGGACCAATCCACACCTGGTTCCCACGAACGACTTTAGCGATCGTATTTTCAAGTTCAATTTTATCCCCTTCAATTAATTCCGTTTCAAGCTGTGGTTTAAAAAAGGCCTTAAGCAAATTACCGACTAAGGATCCCTTTGCCTTTACCGTAATCGTTTGCCCGCCGATTTCCTTTGCTTTACACTCTCCAAACATCTTTATGTCAACTTGGTCTGCATTTAGAAGTCCGCCAATCGTAAACTGCGATTCCGCTTTAAAAATTTCAGCCTCACAATCCTCACTGACCGTAAATGCCCCCTGAATTTTTATTTCCTCACATTTGACCCTGCCGCCAACCGTTGCCTTACCGGAGACCTTTAATTTTTCAGCTGATAGGTTTTTGTCGATCCTTGCTGATCCATCAATCGATATAATTTGACTCTCGATATTCCCTCTGAACCTCGCATGCCCGTTTACTTTTGTTTTTTCAGAAATGACATTTCCATTGACGATCCCGGAACCATTACAATCAAGTTCCACGCATTCTAAATCATTGTTAACCGTCCCTCGGCCATTTAATGTGACAACGCGGAACTGTCCCCCATTGGATGCACCGAAGCCATTAATAACCAAGTCTCCCCTGCTTTTCGTATCCATCATCATTCTCCTTTATAATAATTTCGCTTTAATTTCTTCCATGCACGTCATTAGCGACAAAGCGGCTACCACTTTCGTTCCGCGTTCAAAATGAAATTCTTCTGTATTAATAAGTAACAGACATGATGACATGCCAAGCTTTCTGGTAATCACCAATTCACAGCTTTTTTGCTTGATTACCCCGGCATGATCCCTTAATACCTGCAAGACCATTTTCCCTTCTTCCAGGTTAATTTCACCCGACTGAAGCAGCTTTTCTAAAATAAATACTTCGAGCATACGTGTAAAATTAAATTGAAAACTGCCCTTTTCTTGTTCTAAGTAAAAATCGACAACTGTTGTCGAAACAATGTTACGTTTCACTAATTCGTCTTTGGTGTAATTTAAATTCGTTACATTAGGTGAAAACATGTCAGCAAGTTCATCCAAGGATAAGTTTTCTTTCATCGTTTGGATTTTTTCAATTCTTTCTAAGACCTTTTCCTTTGGAAAAAAAGTTTCTTGACCCGTAAACGTTGATTTACGCACAAACCATTCTTCCGGAATGAGATCTTTTCGTTTCCATCTATATAGCTGTCCATAGGATATTCCGGCCAATTCTAACAGGTCTTTCTTTGAGATTAACTCCTCGCTCATCATAAAAACCCCTTTCTAAAAACAATGTAACATAACACTGTTACGTATGTAAAGTGCAAATCATCTTCTAAACTCGACTAATTATCTTCCTACAAAAAAAAGAACCTTTCACTTATTTAGTGAAAAGCCCTTTAATATTAATGATTCTGCTTCTTTTTCTACAGTCGGCTAATTTTGCCATTTAACTCCTGTTCTCAAATGATTTCAACTAGTTTTTTGTAGTTGGAGCTTTTTCGTGCTACTCCCGATTCAATCGCTGCAGTTGAAACAGCTGCAGCCACTCGATCCCCCACACGAGAATCCAAGGCGTTAGGAATGATATACTCCGCACGAAGCTCCTTATCCGATACAAGACTTGAAATGGCGTAAGCTGCTGCAAGTTTCATTTCCTCCGTGATGTCGGTTGCCCTTACATCGAGAGCACCACGAAAGATTCCTGGAAAGGCGAGCACATTATTTACCTGATTAGGATAATCAGAACGGCCTGTACCGACTACTGCTGCACCTGCCGCAAGCGCTTCTTCCGGATAAATTTCAGGCACTGGATTTGCCATTGCAAAAACGATTGAATCTTTATTCATGGTCCTGACCATATCTCCCGTTAAAGCCTTTGGACCTGAGACACCAATAAAAATGTCGGTGTTTTTAATCGCGTCTTGAAGGGTTCCATGTATCCTGCCTAGGTTTGTTCTCTCTGCTATTTCTGCTTGCCGGTCGTTCATCCACTCTTCGCCTGGACAAAGAATTCCCTCCAGGCTTACTAACGTAATATTCTTAAAGCCCGCTTTTAATAAAAGCTTGGCAATCGCTATCCCTGCAGAACCAGCACCATTTAGAACAACCTTAACCTTATAGATACTTTTCTTCACAATTCTTAGCGCATTTAAAAGGGCTGCTAATACAACAATCGCTGTCCCATGCTGGTCATCATGAAAGACGGGAATGGTAAGTTCCTTTTTTAAGCGTTCTTCTATTTCAAAGCATCTTGGGGCGGCAATATCCTCCAAATTGATACCACCGAATGTTGGCTCTAATGCTTTAATAATATTGACAATCTCATCGACATCTTTTGTACCCAGGCAAAGCGGATAGGCATCAATCCCTGCAAATTGTTTAAATAAAACGGCCTTCCCCTCCATAACTGGCATAGCAGCCTCAGGACCAATGTCTCCTAACCCTAGGACAGCTGTTCCATCTGTTACAACAGCTACTAAATTACCCCTTCCAGTATGCTCAAAAGAAGCCTCACTATTTTTGGCTATGATCTTGCATGGCTCAGCCACTCCTGGCGTATAGGCTAAACTTAAATCATCGGCATTGTTCATTTCTACTTTACTGATGATGCTAATCTTACCTGCCAGCCTTTTGTGGAGCAGCACTGCCTGCTCTTTTATCTTGCTTTCATTCATTCCAACCTTCTCCTTTTTTCTAATCTAAGATCTAATAGTTAATTCAGGTGACAAGAATTCAATCCATACAATCAAAAAAGTCGGGCCGTGACAAACCGGCACCGCCCGATTTAGGAATATTAGCTTAATAATTTCAGCAAAAGAATAGCCAAAATAACAGTTGAAGCGCCCCCGATTCTTGTTGAAACTTGGGCAAATGGCATCAATGACATCCGATTGGAAGCGGAAAGAATTGCAACATCACCTGTTCCCCCTAAACCACTATGACAGCCTGTAACAATCGCGGAATCGACTGGGAACATCTTCATCAACTTACCTACAAAGTAGCCAGTAGTAATCATTGCCACTACCACAGCGGCACAAACAACCACATATCCTGGGGTTACAATTTTGACTACATCCTTAAGCGGAATATAAAGCATACCTAACCCCACCATTAATGGCCATGTTAAACTTGATGAGACAAATTTATATAAGTGATAAGCCCCTTGTTCCATTTTAGCTGGCATTACTTTTATACTCTTTACAACAGCTGCTGCAATAATCATTAACACTGGTCCAGGAATGCCTAGGAATTTATTCCCCAGTCCACCTAAGATAAAGAAACTACAGGCAATTAACAATCCTGCGCCCATAAGTGGGAAATCAACCGGCTTATCAATTGTTGATGCTTCTGTGATTCCATCGCCGCCTTTTGTCTTCACTAATACTCCATTACCTGTCAGATGCTTCTTTTTCTCCCCTAAGCGCGATAAAATCCCTGCACAAATGATCGCGACAATATTTCCAATCACCGCTGCAGGAATTAATTGCCCTACAAATGTTTCAGAAGATTTTCCGAGCACTTCTGCGTAGCCTAATGACAGCGGCAAAATTCCTTCTCCAATCCCACCACCGATAATTGGAACAACAATATAGAAAAGTGTGTGTTTCATGTCATATCCAAAAAGCAAACCTACTAGAACGCCTGCAGCAACAGATGCTATTGTTCCGACAATAAGCGGTACAAACATGCGTGTGAAGCCTTGAATCAGGACTCTGCGATTCATCCCTAGAATACTTCCTACTACTAAAGTAGAGATATATAGGTAAAGGAAATTGGATGTTTTCATCAACTGGGTAACCGCATTCATTCCAGTCGTGTTAATGACACTAAAATACACTAATATAGACGGAATCAAGAGTGCTAAAATAGCAGGGCCGCCGATATCCTTCAAAATCGGAATCCTCATACCAAGTTCCCCTAGTAAAATACCCATGACAATAATAACGGCAAAGCCGCCAATCATATCCGCTGGAAGCAGGTTATAGACGGCAGAAAAATAGACAACAGTTGCGATCACGATATAAAGCGGAAGTGGAACTACCCCTACTTTCATACTTCCAAATTTACCTAAAAGTCCTTTTTTCTCTTCCTTTTCCCCTGGAACAACCGTAAGCGGTTGCAACTTTCTAGCTGGCTCCATATGTTCATCCCCCTAACTCTTTATGTTTCTATCATATTTCCAATTAAACCGCTTTCATAGTTTATGTAAATTTAATAAGGTTTTTGTAAATAAAAAAAGTAAGCAGTTTTAGGCTGCTTACAAAAAGTTTTTGATAAGATGTTGTTTCAATCGATTAAATTCATGCTGGTATACGGGTCTTCCCACTGTACCGTAGATTACCTTAACGTCCAGGATTCCAATTTCCTTTAAAAAATTTAAATACTTACGAACCGACACTCGAGAAATCCCGACGACCTTCACCACGTCTTCTGTTGAAAAGGGGGTATTTTTTAACTCTTGAATCGTATCCCAAATTTGCTTAAGGGTATCTTTTGTCAATCCCTTTGGTAAATCTTCGATCACGGGCTTATCCTCTCGGTGCAGAATTTGATGGTCCAAAACGTCTTGGTTAATCACTTGTTGAGTTTGAATAAACTTGGTTTGATCCTTATATGCAACTAATGCTCTACTAAAGCGTTCAAATTCAAAAGGTTTAATTAAATAATCAACGGCTCCGTACCTTAAAGCCTTTTTAATCCGCTCCATATCTGATGCGGCTGAAATTATAATCACATCGGTCTCTTTCTCATTTTCACGAAGGTAGATTAACAGCTCTAGTCCTAGTTTCCCCGGCATAAATATATCCAATAAGATAAGATCGATTTCTAGCCTTTCAATATTCTTAATCGCCTCTTCCACGGATGCGGCCATTGCCATCAAGGTAAAACCATGAATTTGCTCAAGATAGCGTTTATTAAATTCTGCTACCATTGGATCATCTTCAACAATCATTACCCGAATCATTCTGGTCCCCCTCTCCTTCATATGGTATATACACGGTAAAAACGGTCCCTTTTCCTGGCTTTGATGAAAGAATTAATTCCCCTTCCAGCTTCTTAACCGCTTGCGAAACGAGATACAGTCCTAACCCCCTATTTTCACCGTTTGTGGAGAATCCTTTGTTAAAAATTTGGTTTTGCAGTTCTTCACTTATCCCTGCCCCCGTATCTTTTACTTCGATTGTTAAAATATCATCGCCATATTCGAATTCTATTGCTATTTTTTTAACCATACAACCATTCATAGCCTCGATGGCATTATCAATTAAATTGCCAACAATGGTTATGAGTTCGTGTGTCACATCAGAAACAGCGGGCTGCGGAAGAGGCTGCTCACAGGAAACTGATAACTCTGCCCCTGATTCCCTTGCATAACTCAACTTTCCAATTAAAAAGCCAGCTAATACAGGGTCCTTTATCTTTTTTGTCACAAAGCCAATTTCGCTATTTCGATGGTCAACCGTTTCACTGATATATTCGACCACTTTTTCATAATAACCTGTATGGACCATCCCCAAAATAACATGAAGTTTATTCATAAACTCATGGGCCTGAGCCCGGAGTGCGTCAGCATATATTCTAACTCCGGTCAGTTGTTCAGCGAGCACCTGTATTTCTGTTTTATCCCGAAAAGTAGCAATCGCGCCGACTACCTTATTACCAACGATCACAGGGACTCGGTTGGTTAAAATGGTCATCCCATTTATATTCTGTTCTTCATCCAATTCAGGTTTACCAGTTTTTAACAAATCACCCAAGCGAGTAGATGACATATATTCTTCGATATTTGTCCCCATCGGGTTATCTTGCAGGCCTGCTTTATCGAACAGCTTTAAGGCCGCTCGATTGACGAGTGTGATGTTAGACTGTTGATCAACTGCCACAATTCCCTCACGCACCGATTGAAGCATCGCGCTGCGTTCCTCTAATAATTTTGCAATCGCAAATGGCTCAAGCCCAAGTAGGATTTTTTTTATATATCTGGCTAAAATCACGGCCCCGAGAACACCGATTAAGATACCAATCATCGTCCCAATATATATCCCTATTCTGCTCTTATTGACGGCCGTTTCCACATTATCAAGAGAAATCCCAACGGCTACTGCCCCGATCTGTTTCCCAGTTGCATCCTTAATCGGCGTAAAAGAACGTAAAGAAGGTCCTAGAGCTCCTTTTGAAATAGATTCATGCTCTTTCCCTTTTAGTACCGGCCCTTCATCTCCACCCTTGAATTGTTTGCCAACTTCTTTGCTATCAGGATGGGATTTACGGATCCCCCTCATATCCATCACAACAATAAAGTAAACGTTTGTCACTTTTCTCATTTCATTCGCAAACGTTTGGATTTCCTTTACATCCTGTTCTCCACTCATCGCATCAATCACAAGCGGACTATGAGCAACCATTCGCGCCACATTTCTCGCCTTCTCAGCCTGACCTTTTTCCGTCTCCTTAGCAATTCTCGAACTGATAAGTAAATCTGTTATCAAAAGTGAAAAAGTAACCACCATACACACAAAGACAATAATTACCGTCTGTAAACTCCATCTTCCCTTTCTCATATTTCCCTCCATCTTTGAGAAGGCGACAGGCACCATTCTGATTTTCACCTGATGACATACTAACCAACAGGGTTAGTAAACGCAAAAAGGATGCAAAGCATTCTTATGAAAATACATTGCAGTCTAAAAGCTTTCTTTAACTTAGGCTGGTCTGAGGATTAATTTTCAAAGGAAGTTAACCATCCTTGCGAATGATGCCTTAACTTATGAGCAAAATAGCTCCTGCGATAATAGGGGTCAGGACCATCGCACTTTTTAATACAGGCTGCGGAGCAAGGGCTGTAAACTTAGCCCCGACATAGGAGCCAATCATCGTTCCTCCTACCACTTCAACTAACAGGGTTAAATTCAGGTATCCTTCTAAATAGTAGCCGATTCCTCCTGCTAAAGCGATTGGCAAAATAACGAGCATTGTTGTACCCACTGATTGTTTAAGCGAAAGTCCCATGATGACAAGCAATCCGATTTGAATGAACGGCGCAGCACCTATCCCAAATGTACCAGACAACAATCCGGTAACCAACCCGACGACTGCCGCTTTCTTAATGAGAACCAGGTTGCCAGGTTTCACTTTTTTGTTGTTTGCCTTTATTTTTTGAACAATAAATAAGCGTACAACCAGTATTACAGCCGACAAAAATAACATCCCTGCTGTTAACCAATGCAAAGAATGGATCGGAATCAAACTGGCTAGTTTTGAACCTAAATAGGAGGCAACTGCCCCAAATCCGCCTACGATTAAACCGGTTTTAATTGAGATATTTCCTTGACGAAAATGACTGTAGGCACCTGACATGCTCGTAAACACCATCGCTGCTAGTGATGTCCCTAACGCCATATGTATTGGTACTCCAAAAATAACTGTTAAGATGGCAATAATAAAGCCGGAGCCGCCCGCCCCAACAAATCCTAATAATATCCCAAGCACAAACATCGTCAGCACAATCGCCAACTTCATCCCCTCCGATTGCAAAACCCTAGATGTCCTTCTAGGAAATGTTAAAATTACTTACCTAAAAACGTGGTCATACCCACCGATTTAAAAAAGAAAAAAACTATCATTCATTATTGTACTAAAAATTTAAAAGGTATATCGGAATTATGCCCTAATTCCCAAAATTTGAAAGACTACCTCTAGTTTGAGATAGTCCTCCCTTAAAAGCTAGATTTTACTCGACCTAAACATGCACTGGTTGTTTTGCTTCTGCTAATGATAATAGGCGTTGTTTTATTTCCTCAACATTGACATTTTTTTGAGCTACCCCTGTTTCCATTGCAGCGTAAGCGACTGCAGCCGCTACTTGTGCTGCGACCCTAGGATCAAAAGGGTCTGGAATAACATGATCAGCATGAAGTTCTTCATCTGAAATTAATCCAGCAATTGCATATACCGCAGCAAGCTTCATTTCCTCGTTGATTTCCTTTGCACGGACATCTAAAGCACCGCGGAAAATACCTGGGAAAGCAAGCACATTATTAACCTGGTTTGGAAAATCAGATCGTCCTGTACCCACTACAAGTGCTCCTGCTTCTTTGGCCGCATCGGGCATAATTTCCGGTACAGGGTTGGCCATGGCAAAGATAATCGGGTTACGGTGCATAGAACCAACCATATCCTTTGTAACGGCCCCGGCTGCTGATACCCCCACAAACACATCTGCGTCAACGAGCGCATCGGCTAACGCTCCTTGTTTTTGCTCGCGATTTGTCATTCGCGCCATTTCATCTTTGAATCGATTCATTCCGAACGGGCGGCCTTCATAAATAATTCCTTTTGTATCGCATAAAATAACATCCTTCGCGCCCATATGCAGCAGGAGCTTAACAATTGCTACTCCAGCTGAACCTGCTCCGTTTACGGCAACACGAATATCTTTAATTTTTTTATCTGCTAATTTTAATGCGTTGATTAGACCAGCGGCTGTTACAATCGCGGTTCCATGCTGGTCATCATGAAAAACAGGAATCTCGCAGGCTTTGCGGAGGCGGTCTTCAATTTCAAAGCATTGCGGCGCAGCAATATCCTCCAAGTTCACTCCGCCAAATGTTGGTTCTAGCAGCTTGACGGTTTCTACGATCTGGTCTGTGTCAGTGGTGGCCAAGCAAATGGGAAAGGCATCAACATCTGCGAACGATTTGAATAACACGGCCTTTCCTTCCATCACAGGCATCGCAGCTTTTGGTCCAATGTTTCCAAGCCCCAGGACCGCTGTCCCATTGGATACCACTGCGACAAGATTGCCCTTCGAGGTATAATCATAGACTTTATTTTCGTCTGCATAAATGTCCAAACATGGCTCTGCCACACCGGGTGAATAGGCAAGGCTTAAATCTTTTGCATTATGTACTGCCACCTTAGAATAAATCCCAACCTTGCCTTGGTGTTCCTTGTGCATTTTTAACGCTTCATCTCGTAAAATTGACATTGAATTTCCCCCACTTCCCGGTTAGTAACCGCTTGCATTTTATCTACCTACATCTTAGTGCATAAGAAAGTATTTTTATAGATTATGTAATTAAAAAAAGCAGGGAGTTAATCATACAAAAGGCCTTCCACAAATTTTGTGGAAAGCCTTTTTAACTAATTATTCTTCATCTATTTCGACCGTTGGATAATGCTTTAAAAAGTAGACTAGCGATTGAAGCTCCACAGCCAAGTCAATATGATGGACCCTTATTAAGGGTGGAACATTTAACCTCGCTGGAGTGAAATTTAAGATCCCTTTTACATTCGCTTGGACCAGTCGATCGGTTATCATTTGTGCGGCAGGAGCCGGAACCGTTAATATCGCCACTGAAATATTAGTTTCTGATAACACCTTCTCTAAATCGTCCATAGGGTGAACAGGTACCTCGCGAATCATGGTTCCCATTTTGTCGGGATCCACATCGAAGGCGCATTCTATTTTTGTGTTATTATTTTTTAAAAAGTTATAGTTTAAAAAGGCAGTCCCAAGATTTCCGACTCCTATTAAGGCAACCTTAGTTAATTCATCCTGATCTAGGGTCTTTCGGAAGAAGGATATTAAGTAATTAACATTATACCCATAGCCCTTTTTTCCTAACGCACCGAAATAGGAAAAGTCGCGGCGAATCGTTGCTGAGTCTACCTTTACTGCTTCACTCAATTCCGCTGAAGAGACCCTTTGCTTGCCTGAACTTTGCAGGTTTTTTAGAAATCGATAATAGAGGGGCAGCCGTTTTGCTGTCGCCTGTGGTATTTTCGTTGTTTCATTACTCATAATCTCCCACACCCCATGAATGGTTTAGTTAAAAATTTATTTAACTCTTTCATCTCTTTTAAAATCACCGTTTTTACCGCCCGTTTTTTCGACAAGATACGTCGGTCCAATTACCATACCTTTATCAACGGCTTTACACATATCATAAACCGTTAAGGCACATGCGGATGCGGCTGTTAACGCTTCCATTTCTACACCTGTGTTCCCTTTCGTTTTAACGGCTGCAGCAATATATAATTGATAGTTCTCATCCTTATCCTGTTCCCAAGAGAAAGAAATATTAACACCTGTTAATGGAATCGGATGGCACATTGGAATCAAATCCCATGTCTTCTTTGCTGCCATGACAGCTGCTATCTGGGCCACAGCTAAGACATCGCCCTTCTTCATCTCATTATTAGTTATTTTATCATAAATTTCTTTACTAACGGTAATGCTGGAATGAGCAAGCGCCGTACGTGCCGTTTCCGGCTTATCACTGACGTCGACCATTTTTGCTCTGCCTTCTTCATTAAAATGCGTAAATTCTGCCATATAAAAAATCCTCCCATCAAATCATACACTATTTTTCCTTATATGTGTGTGAAACTTTGAACTATATATTACATTTTATGTCGGTTTAAGACTTCACTCCGCTAATATGGCGAGCAGTTTATTGCCGACATACCGGGAATAAGGTACACTAATCCTATGTAATAGAGGTGAATGAGAATGATTTTGCTACAGGTTAATCAATTACAAAAATATTATGGTGCTGACCTTATTTTATCGAATATTAAGCTCGAATTACAAACTCGGGACCGTGTTGCCCTTGTTGGACGCAATGGGGCGGGAAAATCGACATTATTGAAAATTATTGCCGGACACTTGTCGCATGATGGCGGAGAAATCATCAAGCCAAAAGAAGTGACGATTGGCTATTTAGCTCAAAATACTGGGTTAGAATCATCATTATCCATATGGGATGAAATGCTGACGGTTTTTGAACCGCTGCGATTGATGGAAAAACAACTCCGCACACTTGAAGAACAAATGGCTGATCCCCTCGTTTTTGGAGACAGTGGCAGGTACGAAAGAATCCTAAAAGAGTACGATCATCTTCAGGTCAAATTTAAAGAACTGGGAGGGTATCAGTATGAGGCAGAGATGCGCTCCGTCCTTCATGGGCTGAATTTCCATGATAAATCCTTGATGATATCTAGTTTAAGCGGCGGGCAGAAAACTCGTCTAGCCCTTGGTAAACTCTTGTTAACCAGGCCTGATATCCTAATATTGGATGAGCCCACAAACCACCTTGATATTGATACGCTTTCCTGGCTGGAGCAATATTTACAAAGTTATCATGGGGCGATTTTGATCGTTTCCCATGACCGCTATTTTTTAGATAAAGTTGTTACTCAAGTTTATGAAGTATCCCGTAAGCAAATCCAAAGGTTTACAGGCAACTATAGTACTTACCTTGATCAAAAGGCCGCAAATTATGAGCGTGATTTAAAGCTTTTCGAAAAACAACAGCAAGAGGTCGCGGATCTCCAAGACTTTATCAACCGGAATTTAGCGCGGGCATCGACAACCAAACGTGCCCAAAGCCGTCGTAAAAAGCTTGAAAAGATGGAGATGATGGATCGTCCATTAGGCGATGAAAAGTCTGCTTCCTTCACGTTTGAAATTGAAAAACAAAGCGGAAATGATGTTTTAACAGTGGATTCACTCGCTGTTGGGTACAAGGATGGTAAGGTTTCAGAGTCCATATCTTTCCGGGCCTATAAAGGTGAAAGTATCGCCTTGGTTGGACCGAATGGTATCGGCAAATCAACACTGTTAAAAACAATAATCAAAAAGTTGCCTGCACTTGAGGGAACCATATTCTATGGGACAAACCTTCAGATTGGGTATTACGACCAGGAGCAAGCTGAATTGACCTCCAATAAGCGGGTCTTAAATGAACTCTGGGATGACTATCCACTAAAAAATGAAAAAGAAATACGTACGGTACTCGGTAATTTCTTATTTTCTGGTGATGATGTCTTAAAAATAGTTTCCACCTTAAGCGGCGGTGAGAAAGCCCGTCTAGCTTTAGCTAAACTGATGTTGGAGAAAGCAAATGTCTTAATTTTGGACGAGCCTACCAACCACCTTGACTTAGATAGTAAGGAAGTTCTAGAGAATGCTTTAATCGATTACCCGGGCACGATATTGTTTGTCTCACACGACAGGTATTTTATTAACCGGATTGCCACAAAGGTCTTAGAACTTAGTCGTCATGGAAGTACAGAATACCTCGGGGATTATGATTATTATTTAGAGAAGAAACTAGAACAGGAAGAACTTGCGGCACTGGCCATGGCTGCAACAGCAAAAAGGGCAGCACAAACGGATGCTTTTGAAAAAAACTCTTATCAACAGGATAAGGAAAGTAAAAAACAAGAGCGTCAGCGAAAAAGAAAATTAGAAGAAATGGAACAACGAATTGAAGAGCTAGAAGAGCAAATTCAAGGATTCGAGCAGCAATTATGCGAACCAGACATTTTTCAAAATCATGAAAAAGTATTGGAAATCAACATAAAAAATGAAAAGGCAAAGTCTGAACTCGAGCACTTAATGGAAGAATGGGCGGAACTTGCTGAATAATTATGCAAAAACCAGGCATTCGCCTGGTTTTTTGTTTATTATGACAATTATCGACAAATTTTGATATGATGGCAATAATTCATTAAGTTATACACTTTTCCACATTCTTATTCACATTACAAACAGGACAGTTTCAATGTTATTTTTACTTTTCCACATTATCCACAATAAATCCCTTACTTATCCACATTATACACAGATAACACCCCACTTATCCACATTCACCAGTTTTTGATCTGCATTTTTATAAAATCTTATCAACAAAAAAACTCTTCTTATCCAGAAGAGTTATTCATTGTATATTTCGATATCCAGTCCCGGGTTGGCATTTAGGGAAAGGTCTGCTCTAATTCCTTTTTCGAACATCACGCTTCCAGCAGCAGCAATCATCGCTGCATTATCAGTACATAGGGATAATGGCGGAATCACTAATTCAATTCCAGGTTTCTCTGAAAAGGTCTTTTCCAAAGCATTTCTAAGGCCTTTATTGGCGGCAACTCCGCCAGCCACTAATACTTGTCCTACCCCATATTCAGCGACGGCCTTTTCTGTTTTCTTCACTAACACTTCAATCACGCTGGCTTGAAAGCTTGCAGCAAGGTCTTCAGGGGCAATTATCTCACCGCGTTGCTCGGCATTATGAACCGTATTAATAACAGCAGATTTTAAGCCGCTAAAGCTAAAATCATAGGAACCTTCTTCTAGCCATGCCCGAGGTAAATTAATTGTTGGATTTCCAGCCTGCGCCAAACGGTCAATATGTGGACCACCAGGGTACGGCATGTTTAACGTTCGCGCAACCTTGTCGTAGGCTTCACCAGCAGCGTCATCCCTTGTTTCGCCGATGACTTCAAAATGTCCATGTTCCTTCATATAAACAAGCTCTGTATGCCCGCCTGAAACGACCAGAGCAAGGAGCGGGAATTTTAACTCAGTGACAAGCCTGTTCGCATAAATATGTCCAGCAATATGGTGGACTGGAACTAGTGGTTTGTTTTGAGCAAATGCCAATGCTTTCGCGGCATTTACCCCAATTAAAAGGGCACCGACTAATCCTGGTCCTTCTGTGACAGCAATGGCATCAATCTCAGCAAAAGTAACATTTGCCTGCTTCAATGCTTCCTCAATGACAATAGTCATTTGCTCTACATGGTGGCGGGAGGCTATTTCTGGAACCACACCACCGAAGCGTTTATGACTTTCAATTTGCGATGCGACAACATTTGCCGCAATTTCTCTGCCATTTTTAATAATGGCGACAGCCGTCTCATCACAGCTTGTCTCAATACCCAAAATCCATTGATCTTTTTTCATAAATTTACCCACATCACTAAACCATCTTCCTGATTATCTGAATAATAATTTTTGCGGATCCCGCCATTTTGAAAACCAAGCTTTCGATAAAGAGATTGTGCAACATGATTGGTCACACGCACTTCAAGGGTCATACTCTTTGCTCCCATCTCTTTGGCCACTGTCATCATTTTTTGCATGGTTGCCTCACCAAGTTTCCTGCCCCTATATTCAGGCAGAATGGCCACATTCGTTACATGTGCCTCATCGATCACGATCCAAGCCCCACAGTACCCGAGAATTTTGTTACTTTCCTCTAGGACGATATAAACAGCAAATCGATTATTATGCAATTCATTATAAAATGCTTCACGACTCCAGGGGGTTGTAAATGATGCATGTTCTACTTCTAAAATTTGGTCAATGTCCTCTTCCCTCATCTTGCGAAAAACAAAAGAATCTACCATAACTCTCTATTCCTATCCATTTAAAATTTTTCCTTTCGCTTCTAACCATTTAGCTTCAGCTTCAGCTAAACGGATATAATTTGGAACAAAAGAATGAATGTCCTCCCCTGGTTTATCCTTACCAAGAAGGGCAAGTTCAGCTGGACGTGGATTTTGTTCCGTACTAGCTGCGAAAATAGCCTGTGATCCTAATGCTGCTTCAATTGCTGCTTGATGGAGTGGTAAATCATTTCCGACAAATAGTATCGCTTTTCCTGAATTTTTTAGATCCTCTGCACGGTCTACTAACATGACCAAACGATCCTCTTCAATCGTTTGTAGTTCGTCATTTTGATATTGATACAAGCCAGTATAGACCTGTCCCCTTCTTGCATCAAATAGAGGTGACACATAACCATCAAAGTAGCGACCGACCCCAGATGCTAAAATTTCCAAGCTGGAAATACCTACGAGCGGGATGTTCAAAGTCCAAGCTAATGTTTTAGCAATGGTTACACCTATTCTAACTCCTGTATACGAGCCCGGTCCTTTGGCGACGACAATCTTAGTTAAATCCCCCGGAACCTTTTCGCAATCCTTCATTAGTGTCTGAATAGCAGGCATAATTCGAACAGAGTGGTTCTTTTTTAAATTGGTTATATATTCACCAAGTACTTGATTATCTTCTAACAGCGCCACTCCTAAGGCATAGTTAGAAGTATCAATCGCTAATATGGTCATGAAAAAGTCTCCTTACATAATTGCTCATATCTTTTCCCCTGAGGTACTAAAACCATTCTTCTAGTATCCCCTTCTTCACGATATAAGAAAATAGTCAGTCTTTCCTGTGGGAGCTGCTCTTCAATTAAATGAGCCCATTCCACTACCGTCACTCCATCACCTTCAAAATACTCATCAAAACCGAGGTCTTCGAAGGCATCCGCAACCCGGTATACATCCATGTGATATAACGGGAGTTTTCCCTTATATTCTTTAATAATCGTAAATGTCGGACTGTTAACTGTTCTTTTAATCTCCAACCCTTTAGCCAAGCCCTTAGTGAATGTAGTCTTTCCAGCACCTAAATCACCTTCAAGAGCAATGACATCTCCAGGTTGTAATAACCCAGCTAACTTTGCTGCAAATTGGGAAGTTTCCTCAGAATCCGTTGTTATTAGTTCGAATTGATTCATTCAATCACCTTTTTATTTTAACTTAGCGTCACATCTTCATTTTACCTTAATTATGTGCAAAAAACCTTAGGATCTCTCCTAAGGATGCATATTACATATGTAGTTTACATGATTTTTAACAATTGAGCAAAAAAGCTTGTCCTTATTAAACGGCATAAAAAAAGACGAAACCTTGTTTCGTACTAATTTTTGCAATATAAATGGCGGTCCGGACGGGACTCGAACCCGCGACCTCCTGCGTGACAGGCAGGCATTCTAACCAACTGAACTACCGGACCAAATTGCGGGGACAGGATTTGAACCTGCGACCTTCGGGTTATGAGCCCGACGAGCTACCAGACTGCTCCACCCCGCGACA
>NZ_NUOW01000034.1:0-16045 GCF_002584635.1 Bacillus sp. AFS031507 | reverse complement strand
TTTCTTAATTGAAACTAAAAATTTTTGTTTGTTTGCACGATTTTGTTTGTTTAGTTTTCAAAGACCAATTTCTCTATCGCCTAAAAGCGACTTTATTATCTTATCAAGTTATCAACCAGAAGTCAACAACTTTTTTCGTTTGCATTTCATCGTCTCTGTGACGACTTTTCATATATTACAGCATATAAAAGGATTGGTCAATACTTTTTTTAAAATTTGTTTTTCAAAAAGAAAAACCGCTTTTTTTCAGCGGTTTTAGGTTTAGAGTACCCAATGTTGAATAGCAGCTAAAGCAATTAGACCCGGGATTCCTAAAAATCCTGAAATAGCCGATGTAGCAAAATTAATCGGCACATGAATGCCATAGCGATTACCCGCAGCATTTAAGAAGAATAAAAATAGCGCTCCAATAACTAATTTAATAGCAGCCTGTCCAACCAATCGAGCGGGCTTAAAAGGAGCACCCGTAAATAAAAGGATAAGAATGAGCCCTCCGAGGATGGATATTACAATAATTGGTTCCAAAAAAGCTATCCCCCTTCTTAAGTCACTTTGTTTCAACTTATGTACAAGTTGATAAAAATAGACCTAAAAAAAGAAATAGCTTGTTTATGATCTCATTAAGGTAACATTCCGCTGCTTTGCTTCTCTTAATAGAAAGATATATTTTGCCTCGGCAATTTTTGTTTGGCAAATCACTTCTTCTGAAGGATCAAAACTTTTTTCCAACAGCAGCTTTTCTTGCTGCCAATGTTCTTTATATCGATTCAACTGCATTAAGAGCTTTTCATTATACTCCTTACGCAGCCGACCTTTACGCTGAAAAAACATGACTGATTCCTCCGCGTCTTTTTAAAATTCTCTCCGGCCTTCAATCGCTTTCGATAAGGTTACCTCATCCGCATATTCAAGGTCCCCGCCAACAGGAAGCCCATGCGCAATTCTTGTCGTTTTAATCCCTGATGGCCTTAACAAACGTGAAATGTACATCGCGGTTGCTTCCCCTTCAATATTAGGGTTAGTCGCTAGAATCACTTCAGTAACTGTTTCATCCTGAAGACGTTTTAAGAGGTCAGGAATATTGATATCCTCAGGACCTATCCCATCCATCGGGGAAATCGCCCCATGCAGAACATGGTACAAACCGTTGAATTCCTTCATTTTTTCCATCGCTATGACATCTTTAGGATCTTGGACGACACAAATGATACTTCTATCCCGTCGTTGGTCCTCACAAATATAACATGGATCCTGATCCGTGATATGACCACAGACAGAACAATAGGTTAGATTTCGTTTGGCATTCACTAGTGCTTTGGCAAAATCAAGCACCGTATCCTCTTTCATACTTAGGACAAAAAAAGCCAGACGACCGGCCGTTTTTGGGCCGATACCTGGCAGCTTCATAAAGCTGTCAATCAGCTTAGATATTGGTTCAGGATAATGCATCTTTTGCTATTCCACTCCTAAAAAGGAAGGTTCATTCCTTTTGTAAATTGCCCCATCGTACTGTTTGTTAACTCTTCTACCTTTTTAAGAGCATCATTTGTTGCAGCTAAAACAAGGTCTTGAAGCATTTCGATATCATCCGGATCGACTGCCTCTGGTTTGATAATTACATCGACAACTTCCTTATGACCGGTTACCACTACTGTGACCATTCCGCCGCCAGCAGATCCTTCAATCTTCTTTTCACCTAACTCTTCTTGTGCTTCCGCCATTTTCTTTTGCATCTTTTGCATTTGTTTCATCATATTTTGCATATTTCCCATTCCGCCACCACGCATCATTACCATCTACCTCCATTTAATTAGTTATTAATCAATAATTTCCACAAATTCTTCGCCAAATATTTTTTTCGCCTCGGCAATATGTGGTTCTTCTTCCTTAGGTGCTTCGCTGGTTTCTCCTTCAGCACCATCATGACTATTCAAAAAGTTTTCGCGAATTGGCAGCCATTGGTCTTCAGGAACACCTAAAAGGATGAATCTTTTGCCGGTTAATTTATTTAATGCGGCGATCACAGCATCAAGAAAATCAGCACGATTCATTGCCATTTGACAAATCATCTCATGCTTGAATTTTATAATAAAAGCAGTTGAGGACGCTGCAATCGGCTCTGCATCGTTTAACAGGGCGGCTTGTGATTTTAAAAGACTAGCCCGCAATTCGCCCCAATTGGCTTTGATGACATTTAGATCGCTTTTCGTTGCCTGCTTTAATACTTCATTGATTTTTCCAACTGCAGGCTGAAATGTTTTTTTAGAAGACCTTGGCGCAGACTTCTGCGCTTGTGTTGCGGTTTCTTGTGGGACTGCCGCCACACCAGTTTCCTTTAAATGCTGCAATTCGGTCTCAAGCTGGCCGATTCTTGTTATTAATTGTTCAATTTGTGCTGGATTTGCTTGCTCTGTGTGTTTTACTTCCATTTGACATAACTTAACGATCGCTACTTCAAGGAAAATTCTTGGATGGTTGGTCCAGCGCATTTCTTGTTGAGTTTTATTCAAGAGATCGATAAGCTGATAAATCTGCTCCATTGAGATAGTTTCAGCCATGATTCGAAAATCATCATCAAGCATCACTCTTTCAAGGGATTCTTCAAGGTTTGGTGCTGTTTTATAAAGCAGCATATCACGATAAAATAAAATTAAATCCTCAATAAAGCGCATCGGGTCTTTTCCATGGAATAAAAGTTCATCCAGTGCTTCTAACCCGCTCGCAACAT
The DNA here is from genome assembly GCF_002584635.1 of Bacillus sp. AFS031507. Taxonomy (NCBI): domain Bacteria; kingdom Bacillati; phylum Bacillota; class Bacilli; order Caryophanales; family Bacillaceae; genus Bacillus; species Bacillus sp. AFS031507. Next base: position 13,317 of record NZ_NUOW01000034.1, on the reverse strand, counting down.
CCTTTTCCCGGAAGGCTAAGGCCAGCTTATTCAAAAATCCCTGCGATACTGATCCGGTTACAGTTAAGGCATCCTCAATGGACACCTGGTCCTGGCTATACGATATGGCCTGATCTAATAAACTGAGCGCATCACGCATCCCGCCATCTGCTGCCCGGGCAATCAATTGCAGGGCTCGCTCATCACAATTAACTCCAGTTTCCTCAACGATTAATTTCATCCGTTTGACGATTGCTCCAGCTGTAATCCTTCTAAAGTCAAAACGCTGACATCTTGAAATAATGGTTAAGGGGATCTTATGAGGTTCTGTCGTCGCTAAAATAAAGATCACATGCTTTGGCGGTTCCTCTAATGTTTTTAACAATGCATTGAATGCGCTAATGGATAGCATATGTACTTCATCAATAATATAGACCTTATAATTAACCGAAGTAGGTGCAAATTTGACCTTATCAAGCACATCACGCATTTCCTCCACACGTGAGTTCGAGGCAGCATCAAATTCCAGCACATCCGAGATCGTCCCATTGGTGATGCCAAGACAGGATGCACACTCATTACACGGCTCTGAAACCGGCGAACGTTCACAATTAATCGCCTTTGCTAATATTTTAGCCGCACTTGTTTTCCCTGTTCCTCTCGGTCCTGAAAAAAGATATGCATGAGAGATCTTTTGTTGAAGCAGGGCGTTTTGCAATGTCTTGGTTACATGTTCTTGTCCTACTACATCAATAAATGTTTGAGGCCGCCAAACACGGTATAAAGCCTGATAACTCAATTGACATCGCCCCCTTCAAATTTTTCATCTTTCCACTTTTCTTATTATACCTTAACCATTTTGGTTTTTACAAAATGAATCTAGTTGAATGAACAAAAAAACTCATCCCTATTCTGAGATGAGTTAATTTATGTAATATAACTGCCGTGCACCTTCCGTCGACTAACGCCCATAAGCGTTACTTAAGCAGTTAGCTCGGCCCAGGCAACCCTGCGGCACATGGGAGCGTCCACTTAATGCTGCTTCCTTCCGGACCTGACATGGTTCATGGATTCCCATTGCGCAGGACCCGGGCGTCAACACCACTTACTTAAGGCAGACCCTACAGGTCGTTAGCCTCGGGAAGGGATTCAGTCCCGCTAGAGCGGATTGCGGGTACAGGGCACCGCTACCTCCCCACCTAGCACGGCAAAGTTGATACCAAAGTTTAGTGCGTCTCTATGACGCTTTCTTAGTATACAAATATTCTCGTAAAAAAGCAATCACTATTCACTGTCAGTTTTTGTAAGTTCATCCTTTTGCACTTTTTTCTCGAGCTTTTTCCGCTCTCTTATTTTTCGAAAAAAGTCGGAGAGTATTTGCCCGCACTCTTTTTCTAATACACCGCTGATAACCTCACTCTGATGGTTGAAGCGCTCATCCCCCAAGAGGTTCATGAGTGTACCCGCACAGCCGCCCTTAGGGTCAACTGCACCATAAACGACTCGTTTGACCCTTGATAACATGATTGCCCCTGCACACATTGGGCAAGGCTCTAACGTTACATATAAGGTGGCATCTTCAAGGCGCCACGAGCGCAGTTCCTTGCAGGCCTGATCAATCGCTAATAGTTCAGCATGGGCGATGGCATTTTGCTCGCTCTCGCGTAAATTGTGGGCCCGAGCAACAACCTTTCCTTCTATTACAATAACGGCTCCAATCGGCACCTCTTTCAGCTCTTCTGCTTTTTCAGCTTCCTTTATTGCTTCTCTCATAAAATCTTCATCTTGCATACGCTCAATTGTCATCATATTTCCCCTTTAAAAACTCAATTTAACGAAAAAAAATTGCCGGTCATCTTTATTAATGACCATTATAATTTATAGCAGGCTGATTTACATAAAATTATTGATGTTTGCCATTAAGAATGTCTTAAAGGCAAACATACATCCTAGTACAGATGAAATTTAACAGCATTATATCATTTATCCGCTCCCTCTTTCATAAAATAGTTGCAACGCATATTTGCCAAGGAGGGATTAGGATGCAAATCCATGTGATAAAAAGTAATGAATCCTTAACTACAATCGCTAGGACTTATCATACAACCGTTCAAGATATCGTTGAGGCCAATGATTTACCCAATCCAAACAATCTAGTTATCGGACAGTCGCTTGTCATTCCAATCATCGGTCACTTTTACTTCGTGCAGCCAGGCGATTCCTTATTCTCTATATCAAGGAAGGTTGGCGTCCCTTATCAGCAGCTTGCCACCATCAATCGGATTAATGTAAATCAACCTCTTAATGTAGGCTTTCGTCTCTATATACCTCAAGGTAAAAAAAGAAACGCCGAGTTTAACGCGTACGTTGAACCGCGCGGCACCACTGTAGCCCCTATCCTAGAAACCAGTGCCCGTGAGGCCGCACCCTATCTCACGTATTTAGCCCCCTTTAGCTTTCAAGCGCGACGCGATGGTACCTTGAAAGAACCATTACTTAATAACTTTCCTGCCATTGCTAAAGCCAATCGAAATGTCTTAATGATGGTTATTAACAATCAAGAAAATGACCAGTTTAACGATGAACTCGGTCGAATTCTTTTGAATGATACCGCTATACAAGATAAATTTCTTAACAATATTGTCACCACTGCCAATAAGTATGGTTTCCGTGATATTCACTTTGACTTTGAGTTTTTACGCCCTGCGGACCGCGAGGCCTATAATCGCTTTTTACGAAAAGCAAAACAAAGATTCTCACGTCAAGGCTGGCTCATGTCAACCGCCCTTGCCCCAAAGACTAGCGCAACCCAAAAGGGAAAATGGTATGAGGGGCATGATTATAAGGCTCACGGCGAAATCGCTGACTTTGTCGTCATTATGACTTATGAATGGGGTTATAGTGGCGGCCCAGCGATGGCGGTATCGCCCATTGATCAAGTAAGAAGAGTATTGGAGTATGCAATAACTGATATTCCAGCAAATAAAATTATGATGGGACAAAACCTGTATGGCTATAATTGGACATTGCCATTCGTGCCGGGGTCAGTGGCAAAGGCAGTGAGCCCTCAGCAGGCGATACAGCTGGCTGCAAGCCACAATGTCCCGATACAATATGACACCAAAGCCCAGGCCCCATTTTTTAGATATACCGATGCTGGGAAGCAGCATGAGGTTTGGTTTGAGGATGCCCGCTCGATCCAGGCAAAGTTTGACTTAATTAAAGAGTTAAATATTAGGGGTATGAGCTATTGGAAGCTTGGGCTGGCCTTCCCGCAAAACTGGCTGTTGATCGTAGACAATTTCAATGTCACAAAACATGCGACTTAAATATTTTTATTCTACAAAAACTGCCCCTATTCGGCAGTTTTTTCATATATTTGACATAAAACTAATTTCTTCTAAATATTCCTTGTCCCTTCCTTGGTGAGATTATGATAAAATAGTCTTTGCATGTTTTACGTGACTAAATAACCAGTTTAACTGGTGAAACATAGAGTGAAGGCAGTTGGAGAAGGAGGACTTGCAATGGGGGATACACCCTTTATTACCGTTGAAGGGCCGATAGGTGTAGGTAAAACATCTCTCGCTAAAGCCATTTCAGCGCAATTCGAATTTGCATTACTAAAAGAGATTGTTGATGAAAATCCATTTCTAGGGAAATTCTATGAAAATATTGAGGAGTGGAGTTTTCAAACGGAAATGTTTTTCCTCTGCAATCGCTTTAAGCAATTAGGGGATATCAATACCCATTTTTTAAGCCAAAATCAATCCGTCGTAGCGGATTATCATATCTTCAAAAATTTAATTTTTGCTAAGCGTTCATTAAGTATGGACGAGTATCAAAAATACTATAAAATTTATCAAATTCTTACCGAGGATATGCCGAAGCCTAACGTGATTATTTATCTGAATGCAAGCCTAGACACGCTGTTAAAACGCATCAAAGTAAGAGGGCGTGAAGTCGAAAAAAATATCAGCCCCTTATATTTAGAGCAGCTATCGCTTGACTATGAAGAAACAATGATGATCTTTGAAAAAGAACATCCGGAAATACCAGTTCTTCGTTTCAGTGGGGATGAATTGGATTTTGTTAAAAATGAACATGACTTAAACCATATTATTAGTCAGTTAACATTAGCATTAAAAAAAAGCAGCTGGACTAAAACACTATAGAACAGGGGAATGTTAGTGAGTATCGTAATTGGTGGTATGATAGGTCTTGGAAAAACAAGTGTAGCAGACACATTGAATGCACACTTTCAAAATAGAGGAATAGAGAGTAAGGTGTTTTATGAATCGGTGGATGACAATCCGATTCTTCCTCTCTATTATGAACTAACACCTGAAGAATTAGATGCAAAAAGAATTCCCTTCCTTCTTCAATTATTCTTCTTAAATAAACGCTTTAAAACCGTTAAGGAATGCGTCGGTTGGAGAGAGCCTGTTTACACCATTCAGGACCGTTCCATTTATGAAGATTGGTATTTTGCTTATGTAAATAAATCATTAGGCAGAATATCTGATTTGGAATTTAAAATTTACGAAGACCTAGTTGAAAATATGCTAGAAGAACTAAATGAACTTCCAAGGAAAGCGCCAGATTTAATGGTTTATCTTAAAGGTTCGTTCGATACGGTAATTGATCGGATTATGGCGCGCGGTCGAAGCTTTGAAATAAACCCTGAGCTGAAGGAATACTACTTCGAAGTTTGGAAGGGTTATGATGAGTGGGTCATGAATCAGTATGCAGCAAGTGAAGTATTAGTGATTGATATGGATACGACAGACGTTGTAAAAAGTGAAGAAGATGCCACTAAGGTCTGCCGTGCGGTTGAAGATAAACTACAAGAAATATTAAATATGAGAACAGCACATATTGGATAATCCAATATGTGTTTTTTTATATAAAGCGGGAGCACCCGTTCAGCGGCGTATGGCCTGGAGCGCTCCAACTGAGATAAAGGAAACACGGAGAGCGTTAGCGCATTCGTGCTTGACTTATCGTAGGGCGGAGAGCGAAGGACACTAGCCGTTTGGTGCTGAAGCTGGATTCAAAGACATAAAAAAAAGCCGTTACATATAATGTAACGAACCTTTATCTCCAGTTTTTATGCGCGATTTAAAATTTTAATGGAGGAGGAAGAGGGATTCGAACCCCCGCGCGGTATGACCCGCCTGTCGGTTTTCAAGACCGATCCCTTCAGCCAAACTTGGGTATTCCTCCGTATCAACAAAAACTAATTTACCATATTGTTTTTACTATGTCAACATACTAAATAAAAAAACTGGACAAATTTTTGGTCTGTCCAGTTTTTTGTAATTTTAGCTTTGTTAAACTTGTCTGTTGATTTCCGTTCCATGTGCGTGCGGTTCGCGGGCGTTCCGGGGAGCCTCCTCGGCGCTTCGCGCCTGTGGGGTCTCCCCTGTCCCGTACTCCCGCAGGAGTCTCGCACATTCCACTCCAATCAACAGAGTGTGTAAAATCAACATTTAGCTTTAACACAGCTTTAATTTCACATAGGCTTAATGACTTCGCGGTTGCCCATATATGGACGTAAAACCGTAGGAATCACGACACTTCCATCGGCTTGCTGGTAATTTTCTAAAATTGCAGCCACCGTACGGCCAATCGCGAGGCCAGAACCATTTAAGGTGTGTACATGTTCTGGTTTAGCCTTTGGTTCGCGACGGAAGCGAATATTTGCCCGCCTTGCCTGGAAGGCCTCAAAATTACTGCAAGAAGAAATTTCTCGGTAGGTTCCATAGCTTGGAATCCAAACTTCAATGTCATATTTTTTTGCTGCGGTAAAGCCAAGGTCAGCTGTACACATGCTTAACACACGGTATGGCAGTTCAAGTAATTGTAATACCCGTTCAGCGTCATTTGTCAGCTTTTCCAGTTCCTGATAAGAATCCTCAGGCTTAACAAACTTAACAAGTTCAACTTTATTAAATTGATGCTGACGAATCAAACCTCGTGTATCACGGCCCGCAGAGCCAGCCTCAGAGCGGAAACACGCACTGTATGCGGCGAAGCGGATCGGCAATTGTTCGCCGCTTAAAATCTCATCTCGATGAAGATTGGTAACAGGTACCTCAGCTGTTGGAATCAAGAAGTAATCTTCATTTTCAATCAAAAAGGCATCTTCTTCAAACTTAGGAAGTTGGCCAGTTCCAGTCATGCTAGCTCTGTTGACTAAATAAGGCGGCAATATTTCTGTATAGCCATGCTCATCAACATGGAGGTCTAACATGAAACTCATTAATGCACGTTCTAAACGAGCACCTAACCCTTTATAAAAGACAAAGCGGCTTCCAGTTACTTTACCAGCCCGTTCAAAATCCAGAATACCCAGTTGATCAGCAACATCCCAGTGAGGCTTGGCTTCAAACTCAAACTCACGCACCTTGCCCCACTGTCTAATTTCAATATTATCATCCTCGGTTTCACCAACTGGAACACTTTCATGCGGGATATTTGGAATGCTCAACATCAAAAGTTCTAATGACTCTTCAACCACTCGTAATTCATCATCAAACGTTTTGATCTGGTCACCAACCTCACGCATTTCTTTAATTAAGTGATCGGCATCCTGCTTTTCACGCTTTAAAGAAGCAACCTGCTGGGAAACCTCATTTCGGCGGCTTTTTAACTTTTCTGTTTCCACAATCAATTCGCGTCTTCTTTGGTCGAGTTCTTCAAACTGATCGAGAGCAGATAAATCTTCTCCACGCTTTTGAAGTTTTGCTTTTACATCTTCAAAATCAGCTCTTAACACTTTAATATCTAGCATATTAACAGCGCTCCTTTTTTATAAAAGTATTTTAGATTAGACTTACTTCACGGGCGCATCCGCTTAAAAATAAAAAAACTCCCGCCCCTAATACAGGGACGAGAGTTACTCGCGATACCACCCTGGTTGACAGAAAAAACTGTCCACCTCGAAAAAAACGTTAACGGTTTCTACCGAAAGTACTTACTGACCTCCTGAGGAGGTGTTCCGCACCTTGCTCGAGGAGGGATTCACAAGCTTCATCCACCGGTTCTCACCAACCACCGGCTCTCTAAAGAATGAATCTCCTGTTACTAGTTCCTCTCATTGCTTTAATCTTTATTTAGATTTTGTAATTTTAAATTACTATAATTATAAACCAAATGCAACCCTGTTATACAAACTGTTTAGCCCTAGCTTCCTTCACCATCTCGACGAAGTACGCAGTAAGGCCATGATTATCCGTCAACTCAGGATGGAAGGAACAGCCTAGAAATTGTCCTTCCCGTGCGGCCACGATGCGGTCATTATGCTTGGACAGAATTTCAACATTCTCTCCCGCCTCAACGATGTGCGGTGCACGAATAAATACTGCTGGGAAGCTTTCAGCAACGTCTTTAATCGCAAGGTCCGCCTCAAAGCTGTCAACCTGGCGTCCAAACGAGTTACGTTCCACCTTAATGTCCATTACACCGATGTGTGACTCATTATAGCCAACAAGATCTTTTGCTAATAAAATGAGCCCCGCACAGGTACCGAACATAGGTTTTCCTTCTTGAGCAAATTCTTTTAGGGCATCCATAAAATCATATTTGTCAATTAAACGTCGCATTGCTGTACTTTCTCCGCCAGGAAGAATGAGGCCATCCACTTCTTGTAGTTCTTCTTTTCTTTTGATTGCGACGGCCTCTACACCACATGCTTCTATAGAGTTCATATGTTCACGGACTGCCCCTTGTAGAGCAAGAACGCCGATTCTAATCATAAAAATACCCCTTTATGCGTTTTGAACTTCGATAACTGTCTAGCTCCAGGCGCCATCGGCTCGAGGTCATAAGCCAATCCGTCAAGAAGGTTAAAAAGCAACCTTCATGCCGGCTCGTCTTATGCTTGTCGCCGATAAACAGGCGCCTTCCGCTTTTCTAATTACCATCCACGCTCCTGCATGCGTGCTTCAGGTGCTAGTGATGAAATTTCGATCCCTTTCATTGGTGTTCCAAGATCCTTTGAAAGTTCAGCAATTAATTTATAGTCTTGATAATGTGTAGTTGCTTCAACAATCGCTCTAGCAAATTTCGCTGGGTTTTCTGATTTAAAGATACCAGAACCAACAAATACACCGTCCGCTCCTAATTGCATCATTAACGCTGCATCAGCAGGTGTTGCTACACCGCCGGCAGCAAAGTTAACAACTGGCAGCTTGCCAAGGCGTTTAATTTCTAAGAGGATTTCATATGGTGCACCTAATAGCTTTGCTTCTGTCATAAGCTCGTCCTCATTCATTGCAACAACTTTACGGACTTGAGCATTTACCTTACGGATATGGCGGACTGCTTCAACAATATTACCTGTTCCTGGTTCGCCTTTTGTACGAAGCATAGATGCTCCTTCACCAATCCTGCGGGCAGCCTCTCCAAGGTCACGACAGCCACATACAAACGGTACAGTATAATCTCTTTTATTTAAATGGTATTCTTCATCAGCAGGTGTTAAAACTTCACTCTCATCGATATAGTCAACACCCATTGCTTCAAGAATGCGCGCTTCTACAATATGTCCAATTCTTCCTTTAGCCATTACAGGGATCGTCACAGCACCCATAACTGCTTCAATGATTCTAGGGTCTGCCATTCTTGCCACACCGCCAGCCGCGCGGATATCTGAAGGAACACGCTCTAAAGCCATTACTGCTACTGCTCCTGCTTCTTCAGCAATTTTCGCCTGCTCTGCATTAACAACATCCATGATGACGCCGCCCTTTTGCATTTCAGCCATACCACGTTTTACGAGATCAGTACCTGTTATCATTTCTAAATCCCCCTAATTATTTCTTTTAATATTAAGAAAAATTTTCTCATAGTTTCAGAAATCTTCATTAATTTAGTCGGAATTATTTTAACCCCATAAAAACATTAAAGCAACAAAAAAGGATTCCTGTCAAGACAAGAATCCATTTTGCGTCCATCCTATTATTCCCACTTAGAGCTTCATACTGTTTGAATTTAATTAAAACCATCCTTTAACAGCAGTAGAAATTCCATGCCAGACATCACCAAAAAAACTACCGATGCCTCTCATCATTAACACAAACCAGTTTGACTTTTCTACATCATTTGCAGCAATCACATCAACCTTGACCTTTTGTTGACCTGCTGCTGTTAAGAACTTAACTTTTTCACCATTTTTTGGTGCAACTGTTAAGTAACCCACCGTTTCACCTTTTTTAATGGGTGCGGTTAGCTCACCGTTTTTATTCAGTTTCTTTTTATCAAATACAAGAACTGGTTTATAATTTTCTTTTCCGCCATTCTGAATCATCATATTTATGGCTGATTTCGAATAGATTTTTACTTGATCCTCTTTTCCTTTAACAACAGGAACGGTTTTCTGACCTTTTACTTGATAATGTTTAGGAACAAGCTTTGCCTTTGTATAATTGCTAAAAGCATAATCCAGCATTTTTTTCGTTTCACCAAAGCGTGCCTTATACCCATCGTTTTTGCCGCTAATATCCTTAGCATTTTGAACAACAGTTATAAATCGTTTACCATCACGGCTTGCTGTCCCTGTAAAACAGTAACCTGCAAAATCAGTGGTACCTGTTTTTAGCCCGTCCATGCCTTGATAACCATAAACCAATGATGGCAGCATCCAGTTCCAGTTTTGCATTTCTATTCTATCTTCTGTTCCTTCTCGGAATACCTTTTTAGGCGTACTAGCCGTTTTTAGCACATCTGGATAATCATTAATGAGATGAAAAGCTAATGTCGCCACGTCATGAGGGGACATAACGTTTTCTTCATCTGCTCCTGTTCCTTCTGGTTGGTCACCGTTATAATCTTTATTATTCAAACCGGTGGAGTTTACAAATTTACTATTTTTCAATCCTAATTTTTTTGCCTTGTCATTCATCATTTTCACAAAATTCGTTTCCGTACCGCCAATGACTTCAGCTAGAGCAATGGTTGTCCCATTTGCAGAATAAATAGCCATTGCTTCATATAATTCTCGAACATTATATTTTTCACCAAGGCGTAATGGGACATTAGATAAACCAGTCGGCTGTGAGATTTTATAAACAAGATCACTTACTGTATATTCCTGATCCCATTTCACCTTTCCATGTTTTACAGCATCGAGTAAAAGATACTCAGTCATCATTTTCGTCATACTGGCAATTCCTAATGGACTGTCAGCATTCTTTTCATATAAAATCCTGCCCGTTTCTCCATCAACCAAAATAGCTCCGTCTGCATTCACATTTAATGCTGCGTCTGCCTTCGCTATATCAACACCAGCAAATAGTCCAAAAAACATAATTATTGCCATTGCACTGGCAATACATTTCCGATAAAAATGTTTGTTCACTTTAACGCCCTCCAAGAATTTATACACTTTGGTTATTTTAACATATCTCTATGGCAAATCATAGACGGAGCTATGAACCATCTTATGGCTATTTTTGAAAGTTTCTCAAACATTCCTAGGCCTTTTTTCATAAAAAAACAGAGAAGCCGTGCTTCTCTGTTTTAAATATTATAACGAGTAATTTGGAGCCTCTTTTGTGATTTGGACATCATGTGGATGACTCTCTCTAAGACCCGCACCGGTCATTTTAATAAATTGTGCCTTCATCCTTAATTCCTCAAGGTCTTTAGTTCCACAATAGCCCATTCCTGACCTGAGGCCGCCGATCAGCTGATAAATGGTTTCTGCTAACGGCCCTTTATACGGGATCCGTCCTTCAATTCCTTCTGGAACAAACTTTTTATTATCTTCTTGGAAATAGCGGTCTTTAGAACCTTTTTCCATTGCTGCAACGGAACCCATGCCACGATATACCTTAAAACGTCGTCCTTGGAAAATCTCTGTCTCACCTGGACTCTCTGTTACCCCAGCCAATAGACTGCCAAGCATAACAGCATGTCCACCAGCTGCCAGTGCTTTCACGATGTCACCAGAGTATTTGATGCCGCCATCAGCAATAATCGTTTTACCATGCTTGAGCGCTTCTGACGCACAATCATAAACAGCGGTAATTTGCGGAACACCAACACCTGCTACAACCCTTGTCGTACAAATAGAGCCAGGTCCAATTCCTACTTTTACCACATCTGCTCCTGCCTCAATTAAGGCTTTGGTTCCTTCAGCTGTTGCCACGTTTCCAGCAATAATGGTGAGGTTAGGATACGCAGTTCTGATTTCCTTTACCATATCAAGAACACCTTTTGAATGTCCATGGGCTGTATCGAGGACAATCACATCGACATTTGCTTTTACAAGCATATCCACACGTTTCATCGTGTCGCTCGTTACACCGACTGCAGCTCCGGCTAATAAACGGCCTTGGCTATCCTTAGCGGAGTTTGGAAATTCAATAACCTTTTCGATATCTTTAATTGTTATTAGCCCTTTTAAAACACCCTGCTCATTTACAAGCGGAAGTTTTTCAATTTTGTAACGCTGCAGAATCTTCTCTGCCTCTTTTAACGTCGTTCCGACTGGGGCTGTGACAAGCTTCTCTTTGGTCATTACGTCAGAAATTTTAAATGAATAATCTTGGTCTGAAATAAAGCGAAGATCCCTATTGGTGATAATACCGATAAGCTTTTGTTCTTCAAAGTTATTTACGATTGGTACTCCGGAAATACGATATTTTCCCATTAAATGCTCTGCATCAAACACTTGGTGCTCTGGTGTTAGGAAAAATGGATCAGTAATAACCCCGCTTTCCGATCTCTTTACCTTTTCAACCTGCTCCGCCTGCTGATCAATGGTCATGTTTTTATGAATGATCCCTAAACCGCCTTGGCGAGCCATTGAAATAGCCATTTCTGATTCTGTTACTGTATCCATCCCAGCACTAATGATTGGAATGTTCAGCTTTACAGTTGGTGATAATTCCACTTGCAAGTTTACATCTCTTGGCAATACCTCAGATTTACCAGGAATTAATAACACATCGTCAAACGTTAAACCTTCTTTTGAAAATTTACTTTCCCACATTTTTATGGCCCCCAGGAAAAAAATATTATTTGTAGGTTATCAATTGGATAAAATACTGTCAAGGAATAAGTATTAGTCTGATTCTTCTGAAAAAGGTGATATAGTCTTGGGTATTGAATATAAAGATTGGAAAAGCTACTCTTGCTTCTTTTCCGCAGAATACTGCCAGCGCTTTTTAAAAGGTTGTTACCAAAAGCGTCAGATCGAGAATCCTGAACAAAAAAGCTATGAAAATTGTTATGCCTTTCTTTATTATCTTGAACACGGACAAATTTATTATCAACAAGCAGAACGCTCTCCACTTATTATAAAACCAATTTTACTTTTTTATGGTCTCGTCCATTTAATTAAAGCATGTATATTAACCATTGATCCTGCTTACCCAGAAACAACGGCGGTTTTAGCACACGGAGTTTCGACAAGGAAAAGGAAGAAGCAGAATTATCATTTCTTTCAAGACGAAGTTAAATTTCAAAAAAATGGACTTTTCCCCTTCATCTCTGAAAAATTGTTTCACATGAAACAATTGGAAGGGGAGAAAGTCATAATGGAGGAATTACTACAGCTTATACCAGAACTGGATGATTTATTCTTTTTACTTGAAGGGAAAAGAACATTTATTAAGTTACAAACGGATCAAAAACAGTTTTTTGTACCTGAAACCGTATTAGATCATTTTCATATGACAGAAAATCGGTTTAAGGAATTTTTGACATCTAAGTTTGAAAAAGGAGTGGAATTTTCAAATGATGGTCTGGCATTTTCGATGAACACGACTTCTCATTTTGGAAATTCTCCACTTAAATATAATATTGAGAATGGAACTTTTTCATTGCCTCTTAATAAAGAGAATTATTTCAATTTCCCAGAACTATTGGTCCATTATTTATTGCTTTACAATTTAAGTATGATCGCCCGCTATGAGACGGAATGGTGGAGTGAGCTGACAAAAATGATGCCCAATCAGGATTATCCATTCATATGTTCTTTTCTTGATGTCACCATGCAGAAAGGACCGTTTTTGATTTATCAGTATTTGATGGGATAGTAACTATGACCATCCTTTTGTTACCGTTGAAGGATTTTTTCCTCTTCTTCGGTAACATAGGACCCTTTTATGTTACCGAAGAGGGCTTTTTTTCTGTTGTATGGGCACAATTATTTTTTTTTGTGACCAGTCCAGGTTCTTTTCCTCTTCCATGGGCACAATTATTCTTTTTTGTGACCGGTACAAGCTCTTTTCCTTTTCCATGGGCACAATTATCATTTTCTGTTCACCCATACATAAATCTTCGAAAACACAAAAAACAACCATTTCTGGTTGTCTTAGATTTGCC
>NZ_NUOW01000033.1:41965-42380 GCF_002584635.1 Bacillus sp. AFS031507 | reverse complement strand
GGTCACCAAAGTTTTTTACGCACTAACGTAAAAAAACTTTCATTGCTGTGGAGGATTAGCTCAGCTGGGAGAGCATCTGCCTTACAAGCAGAGGGTCGGCGGTTCGAGCCCGTCATCCTCCACCATAATATAATTATGTTAACTACATGCCGGGGTAGCTCAATTGGTAGAGCACGAACGAATAAGCTCCTTGAATAAACTTCAGCATACTGACCGAGCTGCTGCTTGCATAAGCTTTCTGAGGTCAGGATGACGGCAACGAAGTCAGCGTGTTCAAACTTAATATTTTTCCAAACTACATGCCGGGGTAGCTCAATTGGTAGAGCAACTGACTTGTAATCAGTAGGTTGGGGGTTCAAGTCCTCTCGCCGGCACTGCTTTTTTAAAGTTAAATATGGAGGGGTAGCGAAGTGGC